>JAAFJZ010000487.1 GCA_013298205.1 Cytophagales bacterium | reverse complement strand
GGTACGGGTTTAGGTTTATATATTCTTAGTGATTCTTTGAAAATGCTGAAAGGCGATTTGAAAATTGAATCTTCAATAAATGAAGGAAGTACGTTTGAAATAATAATTCCTAATTTTGAAGTAACTGAATCTTTATAATTTTTTTTTCAACTTTAGCAAAATCCTATATTGCTTTCTTTTATAAAAAAATTAATTTAGAAATCTATTTTAAATTTTCTATACTTTTTTATTCACCCAAAATTAAAAATGCACCCCAATAATATGGTTCAGGAAATTCTATTTTTAGTTTTTCTTGGGCATCATGAAAAGCTTCTCTGATATTTGAGTTTCTACTCCAATTTTCGTAAAAATAAGTCATTAGTTTTTGTGTAGTTTCGTCATTTACTTTCCACAAGCTAATGATTAGTGCTTTGGTACCAGCCACTAAAAACGATCTTTGTAAACCATAAACACCTTCTCCGTTTTTTATTTCTCCAACCCCAGTTTCACAAGCAGAAAGTACAACCAATTCAGTGTTGTCTAAATTAAGATTCATCGCTTCATAAGCAGTTAAAATGCCATCTTCGGTGATATTTTCTGCTTTTTGTGGCAAAGAGGATGCCAATTTCCTATTTTGAATCGTTATCGAAGCACCTGCCAAAAGCAAACCTGAACGAAATAATGGATTTTCTTTGATTTTCTTTTGATTTTTTTCGTTGTCGGGTGCATCTTTTTCAAAAAAACCATGCGTAGCAATATGAATTACTCTTGGATTTTCCATTGATTTTATATTTTCTTCTGTAGCTAATTTGCCAGTAAATAGCTTAGTTTTCCAGTTTTTACGTTCCATAAGTCCTGAAATTAACTGTACTTCTTTTTCGGTGCCAGGAAGTTGAGATAGCTCTGATTTATAAACCACATTTGTATTTGTAGCATTTTGAAATAAAAAATCAGGATTTCCACCCAAGAAAATATCTTTATTGGGGTTTCGTTTTCGCTCTGCAATCAAAAGATCTTTTGTATTAGAAACCATTTGAATATCTAATTTATCAAAAACAAATTTTTTGGTGTCAATATCATATAAGGTGTTTATATTCAAGGAGTTGTAAACTCCATCAGGTGAAACATAAACTTTTTTGGCATTCCCTACTTTTTCTTGAATCTCTTTCCAATATGTATTATAAGACAAAGGGTCTTCTACTTTGAATTTAATTGTATTTTTATATCGTTTAATAAATTTTGTTTCCATTTCGGCTCCATGATCAAAAAACACCATTTCAGGATGGTTTTCAGTTTGATGTCTTACAATTAAAGCAGCATAATAAGCTGTATCGGTGTAGTAACCTGCGGAATCAAATTTATATTTGTTAAAACGAATGATTTCTACTGCAGCTTCATTTTTCTTGAGTTTTTTCTGAATGTCTTTCCAATCAAAAACTTGTTTTTCACTATTTTTTCTGAATATCTCAGATGAAGAAGTTAATTTTTTTTCTAAACTATTGTTGGCTGCCTCCAAACTATCAACATTAATTTTTTGTTTTTTAACATCATCTTTGGGCATTGTATACAGCTTAGCAAGGTACTCTTTTTGTGATTGCCAGTTTTTGTAGTTTTTAATAAGCGTTTGGTCCTTGCTGCTAAAAATTCTTTTTCTTACTTTATTAGAAGAGTTTAAGAGTAACGCCTTGGTAGTTAATTGGTTATTGTACATGGTAGCAAGTACCATTGGGTTTTCATTTAAGCGCAAAAGTACATAGGAATTGTATTGCTCAAAAAACTTACTAATGGTTTGAAAAAACATAGCTTTCTCTCTTTCTGACATGGTAGGAAAAAAAGTGTTAATTTCATGAATATAATTTTTAATAGCTTGCTCCCAAAATTCATCTGCTTTATTGTACATTTTGAGTAAAGTATACAAGCGAGCCAAATTAGCTAATGTTGTATTAAAAGCTGGGTGATTGATTCCAAGTGATTTTCTTCTTACTTCCAATACTTCTTCAAACAGTAATTGTGCATCAGAATATCGAGTTGTCTTTTCATATAAGCTCGCCAAATTACTCAAAGATGCAGCGTAATTAGGATGTGAAGTCCCTAAATCTGCTTTTGTCTTTTCGATATTTTGTTTGTACATTTTTTCAGCTTCCACATAATTGCCTAATCTTTGTTGCAAAAGGGCAAGGTTATTTAAAGTTGCTAAGTAATCTGGATGCCCAGCACCCAAAACCCTAGAAATAATTTCTAAAGATTGGTTATAAAGTTCTTCAGATTCATTATATCTATTCATCATTTCATATAATCCTGCAAGGTTATTCAAACCAGAAGCATAATGAGGATTGTTTACTCCATATACATT
>JAAFJZ010000495.1 GCA_013298205.1 Cytophagales bacterium | reverse complement strand
ATATGAGCAAAGTCGTTGCGAGTGAAAAGGTAGAAGAGTGGCAAGAAAAAGCAAAAAAATTAGAGAATATACCCATTAATAAGTTCCTCAAAACACTTAATCATTGGAAAGATAAGGTCTTAAACTTTTTTCACAAACGACACACAAATGCAGTTGTTGAAGGATTAAACAATGCTATTAGAGGTATCATAAGGAGGTTGTTTGGATTTCATAGTTTTGACAATTTAAGACGAAGGGTGTTAGTGGAATTGGGGTAGCTCCGTATAAATGATAGAAGAACCTTTGTTTTTTAACATAACAAGATACCGTTTTCAAAAATAATATTTAGCTTTCAAGCAAGCAACTAACAAAAAAAATTATATAAAATCATGTTCTCTGTACAAGTACCACTGTGCATCGATTACCCAACATTCAATGTTTCCGTTCCCAGAGAAAAAATGATTTTCCTTAATAGCATGTCCACATTCTATAAATTTGAAATAATAATTATCTTCAACGCCTAAAAATACGAAGTTACAACCTATCGTATCTTTATCATTATCGGCGGCATAATATATATGACGCCGATATGAAAAATCCTTAATGCCTAAATCAAGGCTATCATTTAATTTTTCAAACAAACAAATATCATTTTTATTTTTTACTCCACAGTTTTCTTTTAATTCTCCTTTTCTATGTTTAGAATTAATTGAATTTTTAGCACCTATGACCGCTTTGGCAAATATATTATAACTTACTTTATTATCATTAAATTGGTTTAACATACTTTTAGGCTTTCGTGGACAAGAATTTATAAAAAAAATAGCCAGCAAAGCAGATAATATTTTAGTCAGCATAAAATTCCCGAAAGTTTAATCTGTGTTCCAATATTTTTTTTTCCTCTAAATTGGTTGGTTTAAATTCATTACTGTATTTACGCCCATTGGTTATGGCTCTCTGCTCCCAAGAGTCGTCGATAAAGTTAGGTGACCCGTACGTAGCTAGCAAATTTGGTATTCATTTTGATTATATGTTAGGCCATTTATATTAATTAAAGATAAATTAGAAACATTTGTATATTTAAAAAAAACAAGTTTATAATCTAAAAGCCCTTTGACAGATTCTTTATAAACTGCTTTTTCAATACTCGATAGCCTATATTTATCGTAAAAAACATAATGACTATGCCCAATAACTTCTAAAAAATCATTTTTTACAAAATTATATATACCTGAAAAATTACCTAAAGTTTTTCCTGATGTTTTTCCTAAATATTTACCTAAAGAATCAACTTCATCTCTACCATAAGGTGTTTGGCAGCTGTTAGTCTTATACATTTTACCATCTAAATAAAGCAAAGCAGATAGGTCTAAATTGGTTTTTCCTTCAATATAGAATTTACTCTTTATAAGTGTATAAAAAACTGATTTTGTATCTTTCTCAAAGTAAAAAGTTGGCGTATCTCTTTGATAAAGATTAGTTATGTTTAAATAATCATCGGCTACATTATTATTACCCTCAAGAAAATCATTCCCCACCTGCGTACTAGCCACATCCCCGTTTCAGCAAAACTTTTAATTATATTTCCCATTGCTAATCTCTAATAATGGTTTGGCGTGGGTTGAATATTTCAGCAAATTAAAAATTATTAATCTCGCATCCCACAAACAATAATAAAAATTTCATCTTTACTGATAAAAAAACAAATATAGTGCGGAAAATTTATACCTATATATAGTCTAAACTTTTTTTTATGAATCTGTTGAAAGGATATGGTACTGCTTTCTTTATAATAATTTTCAGTTTTAAAAAAAATATCTTTATCTTCTTTTTTTTTACGTATAAATTTTTTATTAAGACTGTGATTCATTTCAAATGAGGGCAGCATTTTGATGGAGTCTATAAATGCACATTTTTTATATTTAGCATGCATTACCCCCACTGTTAGAAAATCTGCAATAGGTGAGAGTCTAACATCATATTCCTTAAATTTAAAGCAAGACGGAGTAGGTATACCCATAAACATCTTAAAATAAAAATCAAAGTCTCGACCCTCATTCAAATTACAAGAAGACAAATAGAATAACAAAATAATAAATCTACCAAATAGTTTCAATTTCATAATCTTGTTTCCAGTTTCCACCAAAACTTGGTATTTTAATATCCAAATAATCAAGCACACTAACTATCCTACTTGGAAGCGTCTTTCTAATTGTATTGTTGCGATCACCATTTCTAAAAATGCTTTCAATTTCAATACCGATTTCTTGCTTTATTTTATTTCTCCAACTCGCCGGCAAACGAGTTGC
>JAAFJZ010000486.1 GCA_013298205.1 Cytophagales bacterium | reverse complement strand
GTCGCTTTAAATACGGCTAAATTTAATGTTGTACATTCAGATTATTATGTCAAAAGTTTGGGTGATAGCATTAAATCCATAAATCCTTTTAGTTCCATTGGTTTTACATTAGGTTTTATTACTAATTTTAAAATAAGTGATCGATTTGATTTTCGCATTCAGCCTTCGGTAGGATTTTATGAACGTTCTATTAAATATGAGTACTTAAATTCTACCAATAATCAAGTTGTAGAAACGGCTGTAATCGAACTCCCTCTCCTAATCAAATTCAAATCAAATAGGCGTAAAAATTTTAGAATGTATGCCATTGGGGGCATAAAGCCAGGTTTTGCCACTAGCTATAGAGATTTAATTTCTACGAATAAAAACGCCAACCTTAAAGAAAAAATAAGTACTGGCAATGTAGATTTTTGTATAGAATACGGTTTTGGAATCAATATTTACTACCCATTATTCCGATTTTCTCCAGAAATTCGTTTTTCACATGGTGTATTTAATATGAATGTCGCCAATCCAAAAATCAAATACAATTTACCTTTAACAGAACTGACGACTCATACCATAACCATATATCTTAACTTTGAATAATTATTGAATTCAATTGGTTCCTGTTCAAAATAACGAATAACAATTTCAAGAATTTTAATTTTGTTTTCATTGGTACTCATCATTTTTTAAGTATTTTTGGATTCTATTTCAATCTTACTTAACTAAGGAAATAAATTTTCAAGTCTTGAGGAACTGATTGGAAATATTAAATTAAAACTTCTCTGACACCCAAGTTTTTGCGTGAGGGATAGAGTGAAAAGCCCTCTTGAGGTACGAAAGAGGCTTGTAGCGATAGCCCGACCCGATAGGGACACGCCCAAATATTGATTAGCTTTTCGTTTGGGTGCATTAGTTAATGAGAATGAAAAAATTTGCTCAACAAAACCGAATTCTATTTAAATAAAAAATTATGCAATCTTCTCAAGTAATCGCGTCAATTGTTAAAGTGTGTATTCATGGCTTGTCGGTTTTGCTAGCTGCTTATGTAATTCCTGGTATTAAGGTGAAAAACTTCTTTCACGCCATTATCGTGGCACTTTTTTTAGCTATACTTAACTATACGATAAAACCCATAATGACTTTGCTGTCATTGCCTATCACTATTCTTACATTTGGGCTTTTCTTATTGGTTATCAATGCTTTGTGTGTAATGCTGGCTAGTGTAATTGTACCAAAATTTGGGGTAAAAGATTTTTGGGCTGCCTTACTTTTTGGTATAGTTGTAAGTATTTTTAATTATGTATTGGAAATATTTTTACTTTCCTAAGCCTTATGAACCCAAGCCAATCCATTCCTAAAATCGGAATCGTAAGCATTTCAGACCGAGCTAGCAAGGGAATTTATGAAGACATTTCAGGCAAAGCAATTCAAGATGTTTTAAGCTTGTTTTTAAAAACACCTTGGCAAGCGATATATAAATTAATTCCTGATGAGCAAAAACTAATTGAGCAAGTACTTATAAACCTTTGCGATGATGAAAAATGTTGCTTAATCGTAACAACTGGTGGAACTGGGCCTGCAAAAAGAGATGTAACTCCCGAAGCTACTGAAAAAGTTTGCGAAAAAATTTTACCTGGATTTGGTGAAATGATGCGAGCAGAAAGTTTAAAATTTGTGCCCACAGCTATTTTATCTCGCCAAACGGCAGGCATAAGAAAACAAAGCCTAATCATTAACCTTCCTGGCAAACCCAAATCAATAAAAGAATGCCTAGAAGCCGTTTTTCCTGCCGTTCCGTATTGTATTGACTTAATAGAAGGGGATTTTTTAGAAACAAACGAAGACGTAATCAAAGCATTTAGACCTAAACCGTGATTTATATTATTTATTTTTCACAAAAACGTTATCCTTTTAAAATCCCAAAATGAGCCTAAGCCTTGATGAAATTACGATTTTTGAAAATGAAAACTATATTTTAGTGAATAAACCCTATTTGGTTTCAAGCTTGGATGAAAGGGATACCAAAAATATTTCGATACATAAAATCGCAAAAGCGCAATTTAGCGGAAATATCCTTTGCCATAGATTAGATAAAGAAACTTCGGGCTGTTTGGCGATTGCGAAAAGTGAAGAAGCGTACCGACACCTTTCTATTCAATTTGAAAAAAGATTAGTTAAAAAGTTTTATCATGCCTTTGTAAACGGCAAACGTGAGTTTAAAAACCTAGAGGTAAACCTTCCCATTCTCACGCTTTCAAATGGCTTGGTAAAGATTGACAAACTTGAAGGCAAACCTTCTCTTACCGTTTTTAATACTTTAGACGTTTATAAATTTCACTCCCTTTTAGAATG
>JAAFJZ010000490.1 GCA_013298205.1 Cytophagales bacterium | reverse complement strand
AAGCAAGAATTTATTCGAGCCAGGCGACACGATTGCTTCTCGCATTGAGCCTTCATTTGCCGATAAAATATCTGAAAAATTATTCCCTATTGTTGGTAGACTAGATTCAACTTTTATTTATTTTAACGATAAATTAAAGACCAAAGTAAACACAATGGTAGATAACCTAGAATCTACAACACTTTCTGTAAAATACATCGCTAGCGAAAACCGTCAAAACTTGCAAATCCTAAGTAAAAACTTAGCCATTTTATCTCAATCGCTGATTGAAACTGAAAAACAAATCAAGCCAATTTTGGCTAACACAAATGCTTTTACTGACACTTTGTCAAAACTTGAAATTCAAAAAACTGTCAAAAAACTAAATTCTACTTTGGCACAAGTAAATTTGTTATTAGAGCAAACAAATAGTAAAAACGGAAGCCTTGGGAAATTAATTTATTCAGATTCTTTACACGAAAACCTAAATCGTTCGGCAAAAGATTTGGACAAACTTTTAATTGACATGAAAGAAAGACCAAGTCGTTATGTTCATTTTTCAGTTTTTGGAAAAAAAGACAAATAAGTTAGGTTTTTATGCCTAAAATTCTTGTTATCAGGCTTTCTTCAATAGGCGATATTGTACTCACCTCACCTGTAGTTCGTGTTTTAAAAAAACAAATTTTAAACTCTGAAATTCATTTTTTAACTAAAAATTCTTTTAGAGAGTTAGTCGAATTTAACCCATATATTGATAAGTGTTTTTTTTTGGAAGAAAGTTTATCTACCACAATAAGTTTATTAAAAGCAGAAAATTATGATTATATAATTGATTTACATCATAATTTGCGATCTTGGTTTATCAAATTACGACTCGGTAAGCCGTTTTTTACTTATCCAAAAAATAGTTTTAAAAGAAGATTGTGGCTTAAATATAGAATAGGAGAGGAGCCCCAGGGTCATGTAGTAGATTGGTATATGAAAGCCGTTCAAAAACTTGGAGTTCATAATGATGAAAAAGGAACGGAGTATTTTTTTAAAAATCCGAATAAAGAAATACTTAACACTCTGCCTGCTTTATTTAGACAAGAAAATTTGTTTGTTGCTTTGGTTATAGGTGCTAGTAATGCAACTAAAAAACTTCCTTTTCACAAACTTGTAGAATTATGTCGATATATTAAAGAACCGATTATTATTTTAGGTGGTAAGGCTGAAATTGAAATGGCAGAATTGGTTTGCAATACGTTTCAAGACAAAACTGAAAAATCAATCTTAAATGTTTGTGGAAAATATAGCTTAAGCGATTCTGCCTTGATTATCAAACATTCAAAATATGTTGTAGGTTATGATACTGGACTTACTCATATAGCATCTGCTTTAAAAAAACATGTTGTAAGTATTTGGGGATCGACTAATCCCACTAACTTTTCTCCTTACAAAACTTCGTTTTCGATTCAAGAAGTCAAAAACTTATCTTGTCATCCTTGCTCTACTTCTGGACTTAAGGTTTGTCCGAAATCGCATCATAAATGTATGAATGATATTGTTTTTGATTTTTAATTTTATTTCATTCAAAATCTTATTATTCAATTTCTTCATATTTGACTAATGATTAAATTTGATTATATTTGTATTTGATAGTTTTAATTTTTTAACTTAATCTCAATATCCATTTTTGATTTATTCATTTAATATTTGATATAAAAACTTTACTCATGCCAGAATATACAAGTGACCCTCGAATTAAAGCATTACAACTAAATTTGGATCCATTAAAATATGGAACTTTTGCTGAGATTGGTGCTGGTCAAGAAGTAGCAGCTTTATTTTTTAAAGCTGGAGCCGCTTCAGGAACTATAGCAAAAACAATGTCTGCGTACGATATGGTTTTTAGTGATGCTATTTATGGAAAAGAGGAAAGCGGTCGATATGTTTGCGAACCTCGCTTGATGAAAATGATTTCAAAAGAATATGAACTTTTAGAACTTAGGCTCAGAGGAGTAAGAGACCCTAAAACTACTTTTTTTGCTTTTGCAAATACAGTTGTTGCTTTAAATTATACCAAAACAAATCAGGGTCACGGATGGCTTGGTGTAAGGTTTCAAATTGAGCCTTATGGCCCCACACACGATGTTGTGATTCACGTTAATTTGTTAGATAACGACAATTTAATGCAACAACAAGCTATAGGAGTGATAGGCACGAATTTAATCTATGCTTGCTTTTACTATCCCAATGATATTGACAAATTCATGAGTTCTCTTTATGATGGAATTACTAAAGATAGGCTCGAAATAGATATGATGCGTTTTACTGGACCTGTG
>JAAFJZ010000484.1 GCA_013298205.1 Cytophagales bacterium | reverse complement strand
CGTTCATCAAAAGGCGGCTACGCTCGCCTTTTGATGAACGGGCGGCGGATTCCATCCGCTGTTCAACCAAAGGTCTTCGCTACGATACGCCCTTCGTTGAACAGCGGATTTGCGAAATTCCAAAAAAATTTTTCGGTGCTACGCACCGATTTTTTGAAACTTCGCAAATCCGCCGCCCGTTGTGCGTGATATTAGGAAACTAACCACCTAATAAACACGCCTAAATGGATAAGGTTATGGCAGAACAAAAAATTATTGAAATCACCATTGGTGATGTTAGCAAGCACATCAAAGAGTTTAAAAAACGAAATGCCATTGACAAAATCATAGCATTTTCAGGTGGTTCTGATGAAAAAGAAACCGAAGTAAAATCTATTGTTGATGAAGCCCTACAAAAACTCAAAAACTTTTCTGTTGCCATTCTAACAGGCGGAACAAAATTTGGTATTCCTCAATTTGCTACCCAATCCGCCAAAAACCTCAACATCAAAATTATTGGTATCCTTCCGATTGTAGGGCGAAAACACGCCTTGCCTTCTGATGATTTTGACTTGCAAATTTTTGTAGCCCCAAGTTTTGCAGGCAGTTTAGACAGCCCAAATATTCCTCACAGAGATTTAACGACCAACGATTATTCCCAAAGTTTTTGGGGAGATGAAAGCCCTTTGTTCGCAAAATTGGCTGATGCAATGATTGTGATTGGCGGGGGAAGTGGCACACTGATTGAAATTGCCCACGCTATGAAAATCAACGAAACCCTTATCAAGCCCGACAGCCCACGATTACCCATTTTTATTGTACCTGTTTTAGGCGTTAGTGGTGTTTCCGAAGTCATTAATTTTTTGCCTTTCAAGGAGAATGTAAGGCAAAAAGTATTACCCATAAGCGAAAGAATTTTCACAGGCAGACAAGCCTCTGATTTTCTTATACGCAAACTTAATCTTTACGAAAACGAGTTCAACACATCTTCAAATTTAGATAGTACAATGCAAGAAAACGACAACATTCCAGACAATCAAAATTCATTGATTGAACCCAAAACTTTAAGCGGTTTTCGGGACATTTTACCCTCTTTGGCACTTGTGAAAGAGGATATGCTTTACGAGGTAAAAAAGGTATTTCGCAAATTTGGTTTTGCGCCTATCGAAACGCCACATTTGGAATACACCGAAATTCTTTTGGGTAAAGGCAGTGATGAAATCCAAAAACAACTTTATCGTTTCAAAGACAACGGAAACAGAGATGTAACCCTTCGTTTTGACCATACTGTACCCTTAGCCCGTTTTGTAGTACAACACAAAAACGAATTAGGTTTGCCTTTCAAAAGGTATGCAGTAGGTAATGTTTTCAGAGGCGAAAGTCCGCAATCAGGCAGGTATCGTGAATTTACACAATGCGATTTTGATTTTATAGGAACTTATTCAATTACAGCAGATGCTGAAATTGTGCAAGTAATTTTTCACTCTTTGAAAACCCTACAAATCAACGATTTTACGATTTATCTCAATAACCGTAAAATAATGAATGGCTTGGCAGAAAAGATAAATGCGAGCGACAAAGTAGGTGATATTTTGAGAACTGTTGATAAAATCAACAAAATTGGTTCGGAACAAGTTCAAAAACTTTTGATTAGCGAAGTAGGACTAAGCCAAGAGGCAACAGAGGAAGTTATGCGTTTCATTGTGATTAGCCAACGAGAAACGCAAGGCAATTTTTTTGAGTTTATCGCCAATTACAAGAATTATAATGCCACAATGAAAGAAGGCATCGAGGAGTTAGAGTTCCTTTACAAAATTCTTGAAAAGTCGGGCATAGACAGTCGGAATTACACGATTGATTTTTCCATTGCGAGAGGTTTAGGTTACTACACGGGAATAGTGTATGAAACTACGCTTGACAAATTACCAAAAATTGGGGCTGTTGCATCAGGGGGAAGGTTTGATAACCTAACCAAAAGTTTTTCAAATGACAACTTGCCTGGAGTTGGTGCTTCCATTGGGATTGATAGATTGATTGCAGCATTGGAACAACTTGAAATTATCAAATCACGCAACACACCCGCCAAAGTGCTAATTGCGAATGTTGATAACAACTATATTGCGGATAGTTATGTACTTGCTAACACGTTACGTGACGCAAATATTGCGGTAGAAGTCTATCCCGAAGTTACCAAACTCAATAAACAGTTTGCTTTTGCAGACAAGAAAGGGCATCAATACTTAGTTGTATTTGGAGAAAATGAAGCAACCAAAGGTGAATTTGTGCTTGCGAACTTGCAAACAGGCGATAAAACCCCTGCAAAATCAATTTCAGATTTATACTAAAAACCCTCACGAAATCAACTTCA
>JAAFJZ010000485.1 GCA_013298205.1 Cytophagales bacterium | reverse complement strand
ATGAAAATGTTTCTTTTCATTATTTTCCTACCAATGATTCTTGGATTCGTGATCATGGGCCCATTTTTGTAAAAGATGAAAGTAGTAAAAAAACCATTTTAGATTGGGAATACAATGCTTGGGGAGGGAAATATCCAGCTGAAAAAGATAATTTAATTCCTTCATTAATAGGGAAGTACCTTAATTTAAACATCATAAAACCAAATATTGTACTTGAAGGAGGTTCTATTGATGTCAATGGAAATGGAGTTGTTTTAACTACAACTTCATGCCTCTTGAACACAAACCGAAACAAACACCTTTCCAAAGCTGAGATAGAGAATTACCTTAAAAAATATTTAGGAGTGAGCGAAGTTTGGTGGTTAGAAGAGGGTATTGCGGGAGATGATACAGATGGACATATAGATGACATTACTAGATTCGTAAATGAAAACACTATTTTAACTGTTTTAGAAACGAACCCAAATGATATTAATTACTTAGCATTAAAGAATAATTTTAATCTTTTAAATAGGTATAATGAAAAAAGATCCACACCTTTTCATATTGTAACCCTTCCCATGCCCAAAGCAATATATTACGAAGATGAAAGATTGCCAGCCAGCTATGCTAACTTCTATATTAGCAACAAGAAAGTGTTAGTACCAACATATGCTTGCGAAAACGATAAGTTGGCAATAAAAATACTTTCTGATTTATTTCCAAATCATGAAATAATTGGCATTCCGTTTGAAAAATGTATTTTGGGTTTAGGCTCTATTCATTGTCTTACTCAGCAAGAGTTTGCTTAAATTAATAATATAATCGGTAAGTTTGGAGATGTTTTCGATTTGATTTATTTTTTGTTTATTTTGTTCTTTATTAATGTTATAAAAAATTTATGAAAATAGGTGTCTTTTTTGGAGGAAAATCACGTGAAAGAGAAATTTCATTTGCTGGTGGCAGAACAGTTATTGATAACCTTAATAAATTGTTTTTTGAAGCTGTTCCAATATTTGTAGATGGGCATGGAAGATTTATACTATTAAATTGGCAACATATATACAAAGGGTCAATTCGTGATTTTTATCCGGAACAAATTCATGTTCCTGCCTCACCTAATGGCTTTCAGGTGTACTCAGATTCTTTAAATGAAATTAAACCAGTAAGTGAAAATATTGGTACAATTTTGGAAATCAATGAATTATCTAATCGATTTGATTTTGCCTTTTTAGCTTTGCATGGTCTTTCTGGAGAAGATGGCTCCATTCAAGGATTATTAGAATACCTAAACATCCCTTATTCCGGTTCTGGAATATTGGGATCCGCAATAGGAATAGATAAAGTAAAACAAAAATTATTGATGCAGGATTTAGGCTTTTCTATTCCTAAATTTATGGTTTTAGGAAGAGAAGAATGCATTCAAAATTCTGATTCTACACCATTTTTTGAGCAAATAGTTTCAAAACTTGGTCTTCCATTTGTCATTAAAGCACCACATCAAGGCTCTTCATTAGGAATAAGCGTTGTAGAAAATAAAGAAGATTTTGAAAAAGGAATTCTAAAAAGCCTATTTATTGAAAAAATATACAAGTATAAATGGGATCAATTAAACCTTAACCAAAAAATATATAAAATAAAGGAAATCACAGATTTGCGTACTGGAATTGGATTTCCTATTTTAGTAAACGAACTCAAAATCTATCATCCTGAAGAATTAATAAAATTTTTAGACTCTCATTTTTTAGTTTCTGAAATCGCATGGTTAGAATCTGAAAATACGGAAGCTGAAATCATGATAGAGAGTTTTGTAAAAGGCAGGGAATTTTCCTGTATTGTTTTGGAAGATGAAAAATCGAATGCATTTGCTTTGCCTCCTACCGAAATTGTTAAAGGCAAAGAGCTTTTTGATTATAGATCTAAATATTTGCCAGGAATGGCAAGAAAAATAACACCGATTCAAACTACCGACATTCAAATAGAAAAAATAAGAACCAAGTGTGTAGAACTTTTTCAAAAACTCAAATTTGATGTTTACGCCCGAATAGATGGTTTTTTAACTGAAAATGGCGAAATATTTTTAAATGATCCCAACACCACTTCTGGAATGATGCCCTCTTCTTTCTTTTTCCATCAAGCAGCAGAAATTGGGTTAAATCCATCTGAATTTTTAACATTAATAATAAATATTTCACTAATCAAAAGAATTCAATCGGGTGTAAATATTTTTACATACAAAAAATTACACACTGAACTTGAAAATAAACTTAAGGAAAACAAAAAATCATTTGATTCAAAACAAAAAATTGGAATTGTTATGGGTGGATATTCATCTGAAAGACATATTTCTATTGAAAGTGGACGGAAT
>JAAFJZ010000483.1 GCA_013298205.1 Cytophagales bacterium | reverse complement strand
TGGTTTGTTTTTGGTAATCCATTTCCCAAAGATTTTCGCTATTGTAAAGTATGCCGGTTTGTCTTTTGGCATAATCTTTAGGCATGGCAAAATTGGGATTGTATTCTTTTCTGAGCATTTTCATCTCTTTCATTGCCTGTGAATATTCTTTGCCTCCACTCAAAGGTGTAACTCCATCTGGTCCAACCATACCATAATGGTACTGCTCAGATCCTGTAAGCGGCTGTCTGTAGGTATAAGAGCAAGCGAAAGAACAGCCACCAGCATAGGAATGCCAAAGCCACATTCTTACTACACCTGGATTTAATTGCGGATTACATTTACCCCAATTTACTTGCCCCGGTTGTAATTCCATTACACCTGTGTGTCCGGTAAGCGGGCGATAAAAATCATTGGCAAAATTGATTGAGAAAGGTCGTCCCATTCTGTAACCTTCCTCTCCTAATCCTGTTGGGTCCCAACCTCCAGTTACCGGATACATCGTGTAAGCAACTAAATCTAAGCCTTTTAGCCCTTCATGATCTACTGTGTGTACGAGTGAATGCTGCACATTGGTGGTAATCCATTGACTTGAAGAAACATTCTGTCTAAGTGTATTATATTGGCTCATTACGAAACGGTGGAACTCAGAAGTGTAAAATCTTTTGTAATCTAATATCGCATGAGGATTAAGTCCATGTACCAATTCTTTTTCATTTGGAATTCTGATTTGCTCAAATTTGCTGTAGGTTTGGCTCCAAAAAGCATTCCCCCAAGTTGTGTTTAGCTTGGTGATATCATTTTTGTATTTAATTTTTAACCATTCTCTAAACGCTTTTTGACTTACATCATTATAATCATAATTTCCATAATGACCAGGTTCATTGTCAATTTGCCAGCCCCATACGATTTTATTTTGTCCATATCTTTGTCCCATTTGTTTCACGACTTTATATACAAAATCATCGTATATTTTGCTAGACCAAGTGTGATGCTCTCTGGTGCCATGTTGTATGACCATGCCCGTTTCTTTTACCATGAGAATTTCCGGGTATTTTTCTGCCATCCATACAGGAGGAGAAGGTGTGGGTGTACCCAAAACAACTTTCATATTGTATTTTCCTGCCAAGGCTACAGCAGTGTCTAGCCAGCCAAAATTATATTTACCTTCTTCGGGTTCCATAGTAGACCATGATAGCTCGGCAAAATGAACAAACTCGAATCCCATAAGAGAAATATTTTTGATGTCCCTCTCCCACTGGTGGTTTGGCCATTGCTCAGGATAATAATAGACGCCTGTAGGCATCAAATCTTTCTTAGGGAAAAACTTTTCGGATTTCTGACCCAAAACAAAAAAACTTATACACACAAAAATGAATGTAAACAGGAATGTAGATAATTTCATGGTGAACAAATATTTATATTTAAAATGAGAATATTGACAAATGTAAAGTAAAAAAGCACGCTTAGTTTATAATATTGATAGAAAAACTTTAATTTGCTGAAATTTAAGTTTTTTAAACCGAAATATAATTTGAATAAAATAAACTAAAATATTGATTTGTAAAATAAAATAATCAAAAATTAGGTAAAATTTCTGATTCCCAAAGCAAAGGCTTTAATTTCTTGCATTGTATTGCTGGCATGAAGACAAATTCTTAACCGCTCCTCTCCTATTTTTACTGTAGGTGAAAGTACTGGGCGCACATCAAAACCATGCAAAAGCATTTTTTGTGAAACTTTGATTACATTTTCATTTCCTGGAATAATGATTGTTTGTATAGGCGAGTGTTGAACTTGTTTATTTTTAAATTTAACAATAGAATTAAAATTTTTTATTGTATCATTAAGGTTATCAAGTAATTGAATATTATTTTTTATAAAATCATGGTGCATTTTTGCTACCAATATTTGGTGAATAGGTGGAGCAGTGGTATAAATAAAAGGTCGAGAAAAATTAATCATATAATCTATTATTTTAGCATCGGCTGCTACAAATGCTCCATGACAACCCATTCCTTTACCAAAAGTATAGTTCCGAATTAAGAATTTTTTTTCAAAACCGCTTTCTATCGCCCAGCCCTTGCCATTTTTTCCATACCAAGCGGTAGTGTGCGCCTCATCTACAATAAGATAAAAATTTAATTCCCTAGCCAAAGCCACCAATTCGGCTTGTGGAGCATAGTCACCATCCATAGAATATAAACTTTCGATAGCAACGAATACATTTCCAGAACGATTTTTGATTATTTTTTTTCTAATATCCTCTAAATCATTGTGTTTGAAAGAAAATTTTTCAGCCAAAGAAAGTCTAATTCCATCTTTTATGCTGGCATGTGAGAGTTCGTCATAAAAAATAGTATCTCCTTT
>JAAFJZ010000482.1 GCA_013298205.1 Cytophagales bacterium | reverse complement strand
TTAAAAATGCCTTCCTTACTATTGGCATGGCAAAAGTAGCCACATCCGCATTTGAAGCTAAAAACCTAGGCTTACTCAAAAAATCGGATGGCATTACCATGAACAAAAACAGGCTAATTTCTGATGCCAAAAGTGCGGCAATCCATTTAGCAGAAAAAGGCTATACTCAAGCAAGTATGCGAAAAGACATTAAAGTATTAGGCAAATCGGGCTTAGGAATGGTAAATGCAGGAGCTTACACGATGTATTCAGGTGGATATATTTCAGAACATGACATGAAAATTTCACAAAAACTGGGATATGTTATGTGCGGAGGCGATTTGTCTGCACCTACTTTGGTTTCAGAGCAATATTTGCTAGACCTAGAAAGAGAAGCTTTCCTTTCCCTTACAGGCGAGAAAAAAACCATTGAGCGCATCCAAAATATGCTCACTACAGGCAAGCCATTGAGAAATTAATTTTCTCAATGGCTTCAAAGCCTTCTTAAATCAAGATTTGGGCGTATCCCGTTGGGTCAGGCTATCACTACAAGTCCTCGTTCGTTCCTCACTGCGGGCTTTTCGCTCTATCCCTTACGCAAAATTTAAAAGATTTAAATGTTAATTGCTACAAATGCTTTTATTATTTGAAAAACACATTTCTCAAATATTTAATTTTGGTTACATTTGGTCTCTTTATTTCTTTTGTTAATGTGACTGCTTGAGAAAAACACAAGAAAAGTCAAAATGAAGAGATTGATAAATGCAAACAATTTTAAAATAATATAAAAATGAAAGCGCAAAATGTACTCATCGCACATCCGACAAACGCAAATGAATTAAGTGTAATCAAAGCTTTTTTTGAAGCCCTTAAAATAAAATTTGAAGTAACAGAAAAATCTCCCTATGATATTGAGTTTGTTGCTAAAATACAAGAAAGCAGACAGCAAGCGAAAGAAGGTAAAACGGTAAAAATAGCTTTAGACGATATATGGAAATAGAATATACCCTAAAAGCTCAAAATGATTTGGCGTATTGGAAAAAGATAAACAATATTATTATCCTCAAAAGAATTCGTAAGCTTATTGAAAGTATTCTTGAAACTCCTTTTGAAGGCATTGGCAAGCCTGAACCATTAAAACACCAATTGGCTGGGGCTTGGTCTCGCAGAATAGACAGCGAACATAGGTTGGTTTATGAAGTAGAAAAAGAAGATATCACCGTGCTTTCTATGAAAGGACATTATTAAAAAAAGCGTTTGAAAGATACTTTTTCAAATATTTATATTTGAGAATATAAAGTAGATTTAGACTATTTTTTTAATTCAATTGGCTTTAAATTACTTTTTAAGTAAAAAGGGTGAGAAGGCTCTCCTGATAAATTTATTTTTAAACAAAATGGAGTTTCAATAAGTGACAATATTTTTTTACTTTGGTTTAAATGTTCCCCTTCATTTCCCCAAGCACAAATAACCTTCTCAACTTTTGAAATTATTTCCAAAATGTGTTTCTCATTCTCTTCCCCAACTGGATTATTTACTTTGTATATTTCTTTTGGATTCGTTGCTCTAAAGGCAAATAAGTTTAACATGTAGAAACCACCATAACCCCAACTTTTTACAAATTCAATACATCGTTTAATTGTTGGATCATCATTTTTTGCATCTGCTGTTGACGGGTTTAGTCCAATAATTGCTACTTTTTGTAATTTATCATCCCAAATTCTTTTTAGAATATATCGATATTTTTTATCTGTTGAAAGTACAGCTTCTTTATCCAATTTAATTTATTTTTTTGATTTTGTTAACTATTACTTTTTTGTTGTCGGTTTTAATTGAGGCAAATATGTCTTGTCAAAATAAACTTTCCCCGATATTTTATTGGCAACAACAATTCTAACATTTTCAGCTTTTAGGTCATTCATAGTCATTTTATACCATCCTGAATTTGGATTTGAAACCATATTATAGAATCTGAATTCAGTTTTTTGTCTTCCATTTGGGGTAAAAAAGTAAAAAATTTGTATATTTTCTTTGTCATTTTCTATTTCTAACCCTATCTCTTCACTCATTGAAAGAAGTATTTTTTCAATATAAATCCCTTCTGTTATGTCATTTCTAGGCACTTTTGCCCCCGTGTCAGGTGTCCTCACCTGACACTTCATTTCCAATCTAGGTATTTGGCTTCCCACTCCTTGGTCCGTGGCACACAGAACACTATAAAGGATGTTTTCAACTTCCGTAACCCATCCTCTATTAGTAAAGATAATGGGAATATGCCTGTAGTCTAAATGTAAAAGTTTTGATGTGGGGTTTTGGCAAGTAAAAATATAGCGGTTTGTGTTTTACAGCTTTGGTTTTTTGATAGGATTTTGATGGGTGTTGAATAATGAATAGATAT
>JAAFJZ010000481.1 GCA_013298205.1 Cytophagales bacterium | reverse complement strand
TTTTTATTGAATCTATAAGCCAAGGTGATGTTATTTCAAATAGCTCTTCTAATACTGATGTGCTCAACGAATTTTCCATCCACAAAATTAAACATTTTTAACTTTCCACAATTTTTAGCGAAGAGCCAAAGAAACCATATTTGATAATTTAATCTGCAGGATGATAAAAAATGAATATTTTAGCAAAAAGCAAATAAAATATGCCTACAGTTAGTATATGGGCTTTACTAAATATTTTAATAGATTTTCTATTAAAAAAGTGCATAGCATTGATAACATTCATTGAATATTTGCTTTCCCAATTTGTATTTAATTTTAAGAAGTTATTTTCTTAATTCTTTCATTTAAATCCTCCGTTTAGTGTTATAAGTAACAGAAATAATTTTAAAGTCTACTTTAAAATTATTATCGCAATAAGTTGTAAACAATCGGTAGACCTTTTTTTCATATTTAGCCCTTAAATTAGATCTCAATTTTATCAACTTCCAAAACATTTATAAATATGGCATTAGTTTTCAAACAATTAAATGCTCAATTGTATTCTTTTTTTAGAAACTCAATGTATTTTTTCAAATTAGACTGATGTTGCTTTTGATATTTCTCTTGGAAATTGCTTTGAGAGCCATCGTAGCGCATAAAATGCATGAAATAACAATTGTTTGGCAATAGTGAATCGTGCATGTGCATAAAAGATGTATCTGCCCAAGCCATCATTTTGCGTATCATTTTATTTTTCACCGTTTTTTTTGTGGCTATATTTGCTTGAATAAAGAATGGTTTTTGGTAAATTACATTTAAAATTTTGGCTGTTTTTAAAGCTGTATAAACATATTTTTCTCTATAATTATATCTTTTTAAGTATTTTTTTAGCTGAGTAGAATCTTTTTTATATTTATAATTAAGAAAATCTATAGCTCCTTGATGCCCAATAAAATTGGCCAAATTTTCATTAAAAAAAAGATTGTCTTTCACAAAAACAGTTCCGTGGGTAAGTTCATGTATCAAAACAGAAGCCAAGCCCCCTTCGCTTCTTTCAAGCATATTTGACAAAACGGGATCTGAAAGCCAACCCAATGTAGACCAGCCACTTATCTCGCCCAAATCGGTATCATAACCCAGTTTGGATATATTTTTCAGCTCTTTTTGGGCCTCTTTCCAGTCAAAAAAACCTTTATACCCAAATGTACCTATTATAGGAAAATGCCATTGGTATTCCTCAAGAGAAAATGGCTTAGTGGCTGTGAGCATCCACATAATGGGTTTTCCTTTTTGGTCATAAAATCGGGTGTAATTGTCATTTCTATCTAAACCGATGCTGTCAAAAGCAAATTGGCGTATTTCCTCCACCAAGTGCAGTTTTATCTTTATAGAATCGGCTATTGCGCTATCTAAAAGGCACTCGCTAATCTCTCTTGTGTTGTACATGACTTCAAACTGACCTTTGGCTTGTATATAAGCATAGTGAAGCCATTTTTTATTTACCCAAAGGAAAATAGCCAAAGAAATAAAAATACCACTTATTAAAATGAGTATAAATTTCCTCAAAATGCAGGTTTTGGATTAGAATTGGAAAAGTTTTTTAATACACCAAATACGAAATTATAGGTATTGATTCCATGATTGGGAAGCATGATTTGGGCGTTAGAAAGGTGCCTGATATGAAACATAAACATCAAGTCAATGTTTTCTGAAGCTTTATACATACCACCCAAGCCCATATTATCTGAAAAAACAAATCCTGGAGCTTGGCGAGCTACTTTGGCACTATAATAGTGTGGTCCAGCAGAGATTACCAAGATGGGGTACAATTTCCTATCGGTGAAAAAGCCCAATTGTACGCCCAAATTTATTCCTGTTTCCCAATTAAAAATCGCTACTTCGGGCGAAGTATGAATAAGTACAGGGTTAATTTGAGGTTCTAAAATAAATCTTACACTTAGTGGAATGCTTTTTTTTGCAGGGTTATTATTTTTTAATTCATAAGCAAAATGCGCCTTGGCATACATTAATGTGTATAAACCTTCTTCAACTTCTATTCTTTCTGTGCCATAACCAAATCCTGTAACAACCCCAATATGTGATTTTTGAAAATTTTTGGTAAAGAAATTTTGTGCATTTGCTAGACTTAGATTAAGTACAAATGCGAAAGTGAATAAGGTTAATTGGAAACAGAAAAAATAAATTCTCTTCATTTACATTAAAGGATATTCAAACACTGTTCTTTAATTTTCTCCAACTCATCTTTCATTTCTACCACCATACGTTGTATATGTGCGTCTTGCGCTTTAGAACCAATGGTATTAATTTCTCTTCCAATTTCTTGACTTATAAATCCAAGTTTTTTTCCAGGTCTTGGTTCTTTTTCTATTGTTTCTAAAAAATAATTA
>JAAFJZ010000480.1 GCA_013298205.1 Cytophagales bacterium | reverse complement strand
CCTAAGCCAACTGTAGCAGCTGTTACACCATCCGCTTTAGGCAAATCAGAAACATCACTCACTACACCACTAAAAATGTAAAGGGCATTAGCTTTATTTCTATAATTAGGATCTACCGCATCAGAAGGAGCATCTACCATGAATTCTGGCATATCACAAAATACTTTTTTAGAAGCATTACCACCATCAGACATATCTTTTGAAGCATCAAAAGTTATTTCAACTGAATCGTTTTCAGTAAAATAATCTGGTCTTTTGGTCAAATCGGCATTATTAGAATTTTGGTTATCAGGGTTTAAGTTTCTAACTTTAATTGCAGCCGCATTGCTATTTCCACATCTTCCAGGTCCAGCTAAATTTTCTACCTGCGGAGCCGCATAAGAATCGTTGAATCCGGGCGAGTTGTCGCTGTTACATTCCGCTCTGGGAACAATAAGGGGTGGTAATACTTGAGCAAAGCCATTAAAGCTTGCTAGTACTAAGCCAGTAATGGCTATTTTGTACAGTCGTTTCATAATTTTATTTAAGTTTTATTATTATATATCGCAAAGTTATAAAATGTAACAATTTAAACAAATATTTGTATAAAGAAAGGTAAATATTTTAAACTTTTTTGAGATAATTTTTAACTATTACCTTATAATTTCATTTCCCAATTCCAAGCATCTTTCAAGGCATCACTTACAGAAAGCTCAGATTTCCAACCTAAAACGTTGCTAATTTTATGGGTTTCTGCGTAGATATTTTCTATATCGCCTTCTCTCCTACCTACAATTTTATAATTTAGTTTTACTTGATTTACTTCTTCAAAACAATTAATTAATTCAAGTACAGACGTTCCACGTCCTGTTCCTACATTAAAATCATCATAAAAAGATGTGTTTTGATTAAGATTTTCTAAGTAATTTATTGATTTAACATGTGCTTTAGCCAAATCTACCACATGAATAAAGTCTCTAATACATGAACCATCTGGAGTATTATAATCATCACCAAACACTTTTAATTCTGCTCTTTTGCCAATAGCAGTCTGGGTTATAAAAGGGACTAAATTACTGGGTACGCCTTTAGGTAATTCTCCTATCAAACCTGAACTATGTGCACCTACTGGGTTAAAATACCGAAGAGATATTACTTTAATTTTTCCACTTATTTGAGCAAAATCTTTTAATATTTCTTCACCTATTTTTTTAGTATTTCCATAGGGAGAAGCAATGTTTCCATATTCAGTCAATTCATTTACCGGCAATTTTTCAGGTTGACCATATACTGTACAAGAAGAAGAAAATACAAAATTTTGAATATTATAAGTTTGGCAGGCTTCCAAAACGTTTAAAAGAGATGAAATATTATTCTTGTAATACTGTAAAGGGAAATTTACTGATTCATTTACAGATTTTAAAGCAGCAAAATGAATAATACCATTTATATTTTTTTCTTCATTTATGATCGTTTGCATGGCATCAGTTTGGCATAAATCAAGCTGATAAAATGGTATTTTTTTTCCTGTTAGTATAGTAAGATTATCTAAAACTTTTAACTCTGAATTATGTAAATTGTCTACAATTATGGGTTCATAGCCAGCGTTTAAAAGTTCTACTACTGTATGAGAACCGATAAATCCCAAACCACCCGTTACCAATATTTTTTTTGACATCTTAATTTGATTAAAATTTGTACAAATATAAATTTGGAATTAATAATTACATTGTTAAATTAAATAAAACATTAAAATTTTGTATTTAATAAAGTTAATAATACAATTTAAAAATCTTCATGAGCCCCACCGCCTCCAAATTTCCCACCTGAACTAAATTCTCCTTGATTTAGAATTGTAGGCTCAGATCCAAAATTTTGTAAAATACTTGCTTTTTCAATTATGCTTGAAACTTGGTCGTTTTTTGAAATAAGTTCTGAGGTGAAACCTTTAGGTTTATTTTTTAAAAACTTAAACAAAAAAAATGCCAAACCTAAAAGTAAAATTCCGCCAACAGTAAGCGAAACTTCAATAGGCGCAATGCTAAAATAAAACTTAAAAGTAAAAACTGCAAATGCTACTGTCACAACATTTAGCCAAGTAGCGAAAAAGCCCTCGCAAAAAAAGCCCATTCGAGATTTGAGTCAGGAGGGGCTTTTTTGTTACTTGGAGTTGGCTGATCACCCGGCAATCTGCTAGGTGGTTTTGTATCCCTTTAAATCTCTTTTTAGCGTTCCATTTTCCTAGCTATTTTGGGTGTAGTCTTGCTTTTCATGTTTTTTTTTCTGTTTTGGGCATAAAAACCCCTTTCCCCTTTTGGGGCATTGACTTCATTTTTCACTACGTCCTTGATTTGAGGGTCTTCTTGTTTTTCAAATCATTTTGCTTTTGGGGATGCCTTGTTCTTTATT
>JAAFJZ010000047.1 GCA_013298205.1 Cytophagales bacterium | reverse complement strand
AAAATTATAACTATCTATAGCATCTCCATTTTGAACTCTTTGGCGAAAACGTTCTTCTAACCTAATCCATTGTAGGGTTTGAAACCAAGAATAATTTTGTCTCCACCATATTTGTTGCCAAGGACGATGTTCATTTCTGCCCGGTAGTCCATTCTCAGCAAAAAAATAAGCAAAAGCATAACCAGCCATAATTCTTGTATTATCATTAAAATAGTAGCTAAATCCATTATGGGTGATAATCATTGAGCTATTTTTCACAAAATTATCTGTGCTTCGGTAGTGAAAGTCTGTCCACATTCCCAATTTGTTTGTGAATCTAGTTTGAGCAAAATATCCTAGCCAAACTTGCTCTCGCTCTTCTGTCAATTTGGTTTGAGATTGACAGGGTAAAGAGTTTGCAAATAAATATATGGCTATGATTATGTAAATTATTTTTTTCAATTTTTATAAAGGATCTACATCAATCATACATTTTACTTTTGAAAAAGCCTTATCAGCTAAAAGCGAACTTTTGATTTCTGCTAAAAACAACTTCACTTTCTTCATATCTAGCTTATTTTTCTCGATTTTGATATGCAAGTCTAAAAGGTACTCATTATTTATCTTGGAAACAACGGGAGATTGAGGACCTAAAACTCGACTTGAACCTATTTTTTCTATAAGCATATTGCTAAAAAGGGACATAAATTTGTTTAATGCGCCTTGATTATCAGATTTGGCTCTTATGTCTATATTTCTAGTAAATGGCGGATAAGCGTGTATTTCCCTTTCTATGATTTCTGCTTCATAAAAACCTAAATAATCGTAATTTTTCACCATTTGAAGCACTTTGTGTTTGGGATTGCTGGTTAAAATCAAGACTTCTCCTTTTTCATTTTTTCTTCCTGCTCTTCCGCTCACTTGGGTAAGGAGCTGAAAAACACGCTCATGTGCGCGAAAATCTGGGTAGTGTAAAAGTCTATCGCAATCAAAAACAGCTACCAGCGAAACATTATCAAAATCTAAACCTTTAGCCACCATTTGTGTACCAATCAAAATATCTGCATCTTGATTGGCAAATTGTTCTATGATTGTTTTGAGGGCAAATTTGGTTTTTGTCGTGTCTTGATCCATACGCAACGTTCTTACATCTGGAAAAAACAATTTGATTTCATCTTCCAGTTTTTCTGTTCCGAAACCAATTGTTTTGAAGTTTTGCGCTCCACAAGCGGGACAATTTCTCGGGTGTCTTTCATTATGCCCACAGTAATGGCAAACCAAAGATTGGTTATAGGAATGAAAAGTAAGGTTTACATCGCATTTTTGGCATTCTGGTACCCAACCACACGATTGGCATTGAATATATGAAGAATAACCTCTTCTGTTTTGTAAAAAAATAACTTGCTTTTTATTGAGTAATAAAGTTTGCAATTTTTCAAGCAAGGGCGCAGGAAAATGTCCTTTCATTTTTTTCTCCAACTCCAAAACCCTCACGTTTAAAAAGTCAATGTCAGGCATTTCTACTTTTGAATATCTTTCAAGAAGTTTTACCAAACCGTATTTTCCTTGCTGTGCGTGGTAATATGTTTCCAAAGCTGGCGTAGCAGAGCCCATAAGTACTTGAGCTTGATGAAATTGCGCCAAAACCAATGCTGAATCTCGTGTATTGTATCTTGGTGCACGGTCTTGTTGTTTGAAAGAGCCATCATGTTCTTCATCAATAATAATCAAACCTAGATTATCAAAAGGAAGAAAAATAGAGGAACGTACACCTAAAATAATTTGAAAATGCCCATCTTTTATGCCATTCCAAACTTCTACACGCTCATTATCAGAATATTTAGAATGATAAACACCAAGTTTATTGCCAAAATATTTCAGCAATCTTTCTACCATCTGTGTGCTAAGGGCTATTTCGGGAACTAAAAAAAGTACTTGTGTGCCATTTTGGATAGCTTCGTCTATTAAGCGAATATAAATTTCTGTTTTGCCACTTCCGGTTATACCATGCAATAAAACGGGTTTATTTTCATTGAAAAATGAGGTGATTTCATCTTTCGCCAATTGCTGTTTTTCTGAAAGTTGCGGTAGCTCTTTAAGCGCTTTTGGAAATTGAAATCGAGAAATAACTTGTTTTTTCTCAATAAAAACTTTTTTCTCTAGCAAGGATTTAAACGCTGACGATTTGTCTATTTCTTGAAATACTTTTTGCTTAGAAACGCCATTTTGATTTTCTATTCGTAATTTATCAATCGGAATATGTTGTAAATAGGCTAAAAGAATTTCAAGCTGTTTGGGCTTTTTTTCTAGTTCAGCAAAAAGTAATTTGAGCTGCGTTTCGTCTTCGTAAAACGTATCTAAAAAAACAATTTTTTCTGTTTTGGGTGTGAATTTTTCTTTTACTTCTTCAAAGTAGGTAATTGCTCCTCTTTGGTAAAGTGATTTTATGAATCTAGTCGGATTTTTAAGCTCAAGTAAATGTCCTACTTCTTCAAAACTAAGGGTTTTTCGTTCGGTTATATTTTCTAAAATTTTAGTTTCTTCATCACTTAGTTCTTCAGTATTTTCCCATAAAGGATTTATTTCCATTCGGGTTTCACTACTCACACGCAAACCCGATGGAAGCATGACCTGCAAAACATCACCTTTATTGGCAATATAATATTCTGAAATCCAATGAATAAGTTTAAACTGAATTTCATTTATACATGGCGAACCCTCATCAGAAACCTCTAAGATTTCCTTTATTTCATATACATCTGGTGATGTTTCTAGTGTTTGATGTACGATGCCCGTTATGATTTTATTTTTTCCAAAAGGAACTAGTACCCTTGCTCCTTTTGAAATATGGGTAAATTGGGCAGGAATTTTATAGGTGTAAAATAACGGAATGGGTCTAGTCAAAAGAACCTCGGCAAAAAGTATTTTTTGGGTTTCTTGACTTGACATTTATCGAAAACGATAGGTGGAAAATGATTATGCAATCAATAATTATGCTTTTAAATAGCTACTTTCTATCCAACCGCCACCGATTACATCATCGTTTTCATAAAAAACGGCTGCCTGTCCTGGGGCAATAGCAAATACGGGAGAATCAAATTCAACATTCATTTTATCATCTATTTGGCTAATTTTTGCGCTTGTGCCATCGTCATTGTAGCGAATTTTTGTAATTGAGGGGTAGTTTATTTCAGTTAAAGATGCATATTTAACCATATTGAGTTTATTTACCCACATTCCATTTCTAGAAAGTCTATCCAAGGGAGCAAGAACAACCCGATTGGCATCTTTTTGGATTTCAACGACAAAAACCGGAAAACCCAGTGCGATTCCTAATCCTTTCCTTTGCCCAACAGTATAAAAAGGATAGCCATCATGTTCCCCAACTTTTGTGCCATCTTCCATTACATAATCACCTTTCATTACCTTGCTTTCCCAATTAGGTACTCGTCTTTTCAAAAAACTACGGTAATCATTATCGGGAATAAAACAGATTTCGTACGATTCAGATTTATTTACCAAATCAATAAATCCTTTCTCTGTGGCCATCTCACGTATTTTTGTCTTTGTCAGATGCCCTAAAGGGAATTTTGTTCTTGAAAGACTTTGTTGTGAAATTCCCCAAAGTGCATAAGATTGGTCTTTGTTTTCATCTGCACCTTTTGAAAGCACAAAACGGCTATTTTCTTCACGCACATTGGCATAATGCCCTGTAGCTATCCATTCGCAATCAAGCAAATCAGCACGTTTGAGAAGCGCATCCCATTTTATATGCGTATTGCAAAGCACACAAGGATTGGGCGTGCGACCCAGCATATATTCATCTGTGAAATAATCAATCACATAATCACCAAATTCTTCACGAATATCGAGAATGAAATGGGGAAAATTAAGGCTTACGGCAATATTCCGTGCATCGTTTATAGAATCTAAGCTGCAACAGCCCGTCTCTTTTTTTTTACCATGTGTAGAATTGCCTCCACTAGAAGCATAATCCCATGTTTTCATCGTGATACCTATCACTTCATAACCCTCTTCATGCAAGATCACGGCAGCAAGTGAGCTATCTATGCCACCACTCATGGCTACTAATATTTTTCCTTTTTTTGACAATTTCTTGGTGTTTTATTTTTGCTTATTTATAGCAAATACAATTTATTTTCGATGACTAAAGTTCAATTATGGGTTGGATTCTGAATTTTGTAGGTAAATCATAGTTAATGATTCCATTTTCATCATAAACAAGTGTCTTGGGTTTGGTCGTTTTTTTTGCTCTTTTGTCACTTATTCTAATCTTACGAATTTCTATTACTTGCTTTTTAAACTCACTTTGAATTCTTGCAGCAGATTCAATTATAAAGTTTGCAAACACTTCTGATGCATTAAGTTGTTGATAAGCAGATTTTGTCCCTTTTTTTAATTCTATAAGCAAAACATAAAGCACACTACCTTCTTGAACAAACAAAAAGTAATCACAAATTTTTTTTAAGCCAGAAATGTCAGTGAAGAAAGGAAAAAGATCTATTTGATTAGGGTCAAATTTATAAAGTACATATTCAAGTCCTTTTTTATGAGAAACTATTTCTAGTTCCATTACAAAACCATCTCCTATTTCTCTTAGGTATTTATTGTCATCAATAAATTTATTATTGATGATGGGTTTAATAAAATCTAATTGTTTAACTGAGTGCTTTGCCATATTTTATTGTATAAAATAAGTCATCAGACACTATATTTAATTTTTCAGTAGTTTCATCAAATGTTTCTACTTCAAAACCTGTTTCATCAATTTTTATTGCTTTTGCTTCCGTTTTACTTGAGTTCTTATTTTTATAATTAAACAAATAAGCCCCAATCTCATTTTTATTGATGAATTCATCTTTTCTATAATTGTATTTTTTTGCCAATTCTTCCACTCCGTTGTTAGTAGATGAAACCATAACAAGATTATTAAATTCACGAATTATATAATCACTATGTGTACTAACTACTAACCTTAAACCATTATTTATCATTCTTGAAAGGATACGTGCAAGCTTTACTTGATTGTCTGGGTGCAAATTTAGTTCTGGTTCATCAATAAAAATTAAATCGTTTTTTGAGGCTTTATGCTTTAAATATATAACTAAGCTTGCCAAAGTTTTTACTATTGATGAGCTTTGGTTAAAAGACAGTTTAATATTAGTCGCTTTATTACTTATAAATTCTACTCTTCCATTTTCTTGGTTAATAATTACTTTGCCACAGAGCAGTTCTGATTCTATTTCTGACGCAAAATCGAAGTATTCGCTATTTCGTTTTACGGTTAATTCTAATTCTTCAGCATTTTTAAGCGAATCTCTAATTACTTCAGGATACCTTGCGCTTCTTTGAAAGTTAGCGTTAATTAAATTTAAAGGTGAAATATTTATAAATTGAGCATAAGTGTCATTTTTATTACCCGACAATTCATTGTTAAAGGTAAAAATTGAATTTCTTTCAATAGGAAAAAACGCTGTAAATGTAATGGGGTAAAACGCTAGGATTGTATATATCCTTGAAGGTAATATTATTTCTATAAAATTAAGTAATTCTGTATTTTTAATTGTGTGTTCTTTAATTTTCAATTTCAAAGTTCCACTTTTTGATAACTTTAATATTTGAAAGCCATAATCTTGAAATTTGAAATGTTCATCAAAAGAAAGCTGGTTTATTTTTTTTATAAAGTCTTCCTTAGTTTCTAAAAGGTTGATTTCCGTTTTTGAAAAAAAATCTTTCGCTATTGACTCTGGGATAGCAAATAGTTTCCAAAGATTTTCTTTTAAATTAGAAACTTCTTTTATTCTATAGTTCCAAATTTCATCTAATTTCAACTCAATTTCTATGGTGTCGTTTTCAATAAGTTTTTTTGAGCTCTCTTCAGGAAATCTTATATCTATACTTTTATTTTCTATTTTATATAAAGAGTATAAAATGTATGCCATATAGGTTTTTCCTGTGCCATTGGGACCACAAAATACAATTAGCTTTTTATCCAAATCTATATTTGCTTCTTTTATTGCCCCTAGTTCTTTTATCTGTATAAGCATCATTTGAAAATCTTACGTAAAATTAACATTTTTTTCTAATCAAGTAATCTTTTGCTTTAAAAGGATTACGATTTAAAACTCTCTTTGCGTTAGGGATAGAGCGAAAAGCCCACAGTGAGGCACGAACGAGGACTTGTAGCGATAGCCCGACCTGCGAAGGGAACGCCCTAAATATTTGCAATCATTTCAATCTTATTTTGAGGGTATAAGCAGTAAAGTTACCCAAACCAAATTAGTTCCATTTATTCCAATAGAACCTGGCGATATATAACTATATTTCCTTAATCAATAATGAATTAAGGAATGACTACTCAAAACATATTTTCTTGTAAGTTCTGCCAAACTAAATCCTTGTTCAATATGTTCTTTACATACAATATTTTTGAACTCAAAACTGTATTGCTTAAACTCTCTATAAATCCTTTTTTGTTCCATTTTTACACTTATTTTTGTGTAAACCTATTTCAGGACAAGACAAAGGTTACGATTAAAAAGTAATTCTTGAATTGTTATCATTTTTCTTCTGCTTGATTAATGGATGAACGGTCGTCCTACAATTAAAGGTAACTCATAAACATACAAGACACAATCCCAATTGGAAAACATATTAAAAAAATGCAATATTTATTTAAAGACTATAATTACTATTTTGTCAAACGCTATACTTGAGAGTCTGCTTTTAATAATTTCTTTTGATTCCTTTTCTTCATATTAATCAACTCTATAATTAATGCAAAAGACATTGAAAAATAAATATAGCCTTTTGGAAAATGAATTTTGAATCCTTCAGCTAAAAGCATTGTGCCTATCATAATTAAAAATGCTAACGCAATTAATTTTATTGATGGATTTTTGTTAATGAAATCACTTATAACTTTAGCAAAAATTAACATAATGATCATTGAAACTATAACTGCCCCAATTATAATATTTATATCGTCTACCAAACCAACTGCTGTTATGATAGAATCGATTGAAAAAACCAAATCCAAAATAATGATTTGTATAATCGCAGAAGTAAAGCTTAATTTTTGTTTGCTATCAGGATTTTCTTCGTCTTCACTATTATGGAATATTTCAGTTGCACTTTTATAAATCAAAAATAAACCTCCTGAAATTAGAATTAAATCTTTAGGGCTTATTTCTACAAAATGAGAAATAATATTAAAAGAAAATAATGGAAAAGTAAGGTGTATGATCCAGCTTACAGTAAAAAGTAGGGCTATTCTCAAAAGCAAAGCCATAGATAAACCTGTGTATCGAGCACTTTTTTGACTTTCAAATGGAAGTTTTGCAGTAAGAATGGAAATAAAAATTATATTATCAATTCCTAAAACAATTTCCATAGCCGTTAAGGTGAGAAATTCAAAAATAAATTCTGGTGAAAATAAATATTCCATTTTTGTTGATTAAAATTGAGTCAATTTAAACAAAAAACTTAAAAAAAATGGTTTAATGTTTTTTATTTTGTTAGAACCATAAATAAATCAAAGCATTCTTCTGTTTTAGGTTTAAGGGTAAAATCGCTTGCTTGCGCTTTTAAAATTAACTGAGAGTCTTGTTTGAGTAATTTTTTTCTATTGATCCTATTCAAAACATCGTACGGAAACCTCAACAAAGTGGAAGGTAAGCGATATTGTAAATTTAAAAAATCCCAACGCATGATTTTATCTACCGATTCTTTGTTTTGGCTATGGTATTTTAAAATAGTTTCATTTCCATAAACGCCAAACATTTCTATTTTTTGAAAGTTTTGACTACAAAGACTATGTAATTCTACATCTGTGTATTCTCTAATGTGCCAAGGATTTCTGGAAAGAGACATTAACCGATTTGGGGTGCTAATGATGGCTTTTCCACCAGGTTTTAGTACTCGATGTACTTCAGAAATAAACTTTTTATCATCTTTTATGTGTTCGATTACTTGAAAACTTACTAAGGAATCGTAGGTATCTGATGGGATATCGCTAAAAGGAGGAATATTTTGTTCTATAAAAATACCTGATGGGTATTTGTTTTGAAGATGATTAAGCAAAGTTCCATTTTTATCTATTGCTGTGTAAGAAACGGTATTTGCCATTAATAAGTCAATGCCTCTTCCTATTCCACAACCAATTTCTATTAATTTTTTATCTATAAAATTTTGAGCCGCTACATAAGCGAAATATAATCTTTGGTGTATAATTAAATCTGATAGGGTTTCATCAGATGTGATTTCTGTTGTTTTGTACATGGTTTTTTTAAAGATTTTACAAAATTAGTCAAAGTTTAAAAAGAATTTCACCACTTAAGTTAAAAACTTATTCAGAGAAATCAAAAAAATAATAGAATAGATCCATAATTAAGAATTATTTCCATAAAATAACAAGCAGTATCTTTTATAAAATTGTGTTTTCAATTTTATAAAACTACTTCTTAATCAACCCAATAAGCAAAATAATGGAATAAAATAAAAACTTTAGATTTAATTTTCGTAAATTTGCATCCCGATTGTAAATAATACTTATTAGGACTTATACTGTCAAGTTTAACCATCTCATTTTACAAGCTCTTTAATGAAACTTTCCGAATTCAAATTTGATTTACCACAAGAAAAAATCGCTCTTTATCCTAAAGAAAATAGAGATGAATCCCGTTTAATGGTGGTAAATAGAAAAACCAAAACTATAGAACACAAATTTTTTAAAGATGTTATAGAATATTTTGACGAAGGGGATGTTTTTATTTTTAACGATACAAAAGTGTTTCCTGCTCGTTTGTATGGTAACAAAGAAAAAACAGGAGCTAAAATTGAAGTTTTTTTATTAAGAGAACTTAACAAAGAAGGCAGACTTTGGGATGTATTGGTAGACCCAGCTAGAAAAATACGAGTTGGAAACAAACTCTATTTTGGGGATAGTGATTTGGTTGCTGAAGTAATTGATAATACTACATCAAGAGGAAGAACGATTCGTTTTCTTTATGATGGTTCAGATGATGATTTTAGAAAAGCGGTAAATGAACTAGGCGAAATGCCTTTACCAAAATATATCAAAAGAAAAGTTGAACCAGAAGATACGGATAGGTATCAAACGGTTTATGCTTCTAAAATTGGTGCGGTTGCAGCTCCTATTTCTGGCTTACACTTTACAAAACATCTCCTTAAAAAGTTAGAATTAAAAGGAATAGATTTAACTTTTTTAACTTTACATATTGGCTTGGGTTCATTTAGAGAAGTAGATGTAGAAGACTTAACCAAACATAAAATGGATTCAGAATATTTTAATATTTTGGAATCAACTTCTGAAATTGTAAATTTAGCTTTAGAAAATAAAAAAAGAGTTTGTTCGGTAGGCACTACAACGCTTCGAGGCTTAGAATCTTCTGTTTCGGCAGGTGGTAAATTAAAACCTATAGATAGCTGGACTGATAAGTTCATTTTTCCTCCTTATGATTTTAAAATATCAAACGCTTTAATAACTAATTTTCAAGCTCCAGAATCTACTTTATTGATGATGGCTTGTGCTTTTGGTGGTTTTGATCTCATTATGCATGCTTATCAAGAAGCTCTTAAAGAGGATTACCGATTTTTAGCTTATGGTGATGCATTGCTAATTATATAATTTTATGCTACTTTCTATACCCAAGTGTGCGATTATCGTAGCAGGAGGTTTGGGTACTAGAATGCAAATAGATATTCCCAAGCAATTTTTAATCTTAAAAGGAAAGCCACTTTTAAATTACTCTTTAGAAGCTTTTTACCAATATGACTCTTCTATAAAATTGGTGGTTGTACTTTCACAATCTTTTCATCAAACTTGGAAAGACATGTGTACGAAATTTAACATATCGATTCCGCATTGCCTATGCGATAGCGGTTCTACTCGTTTTTTGTCATCAAAAAATGGATTAAATATGTTACATGAATTTCCAGACGAAACATTAATTGCTGTACATGATGCAGCAAGACCTTTTATTGACATAAATTTGATTTCTAGAGGATTTGAGCTAGCGGCAATTAAAAAAACCGCAGTTGCAGTTGTTGATTTAAAAGATTCTATACGAGAATTTAGAAATGGAATTTCCATAGCTAAAGATAGAAATTATTTTAAGATCGTACAAACGCCACAAATTTTTCAATACAAAATATTAAAATCTGCTTTTGAAAATAATAAAGATTTTAATGTCAGCGATGATGCAACGGTTGTAGAAATGAATAAAAATGAAATTTTTCATTTTTTAGGTGATTATCAAAATATAAAAATCACAACAAAGGAAGACTTAATTAATTTTCAGTAGCAATTTGCTACCAATCATAATGTGCTGGGCAATTCACTTCATAAATTACATAGCTAATTGAAAATCCGTTGTACATATACATATCAAATGTATTTGGGTTGCCGCTTCTGAAAGCGTCTTTTCCAATTTGACTTGAACGAAGATCTAATTGGTCTGTAAAAGTAGCTCTTGCACCAAATTCAAAGCCTAAATTCCAATTTCTATTGAGTTTGTACTTAAAGCCAAAGCCAAAGGGCAAACAAGGTTGAAATGGGAACTCATACGATTGCCAAAAATAAAACAAACCCAAACCGCCTGTAAGGTAAGGTGAAAATTTTACGGGAGGTTTTGTTTTTCTAAAATCTAGAAAGTTATATTCAAACATAGCAGAGGTCTCAAAAACCACATTATCAAAACTATAATCTCTAGCTTTATTTAATGCATAATCATATATTTTATCTTTTCCTGACAGCCAACATAAGTAGAAGTTATACTTCATAGAAATAGCAGGATTGTAATTATACCTAAAAAAGATATTCATGGCAGGTCTGTAATTGGCTGGATGAATTTCGTAAGCTATATCTCCTTTGTAAATAGATGCACCCAAACCACCACCAATTTCTTTGTATTGAGCAAAAGTTAAATGGCTAATTAAAAGGGAAAAAGAAAAAATCAGGATTTTTTTCAATTATTTTTATTTTGTTAACGAAAAGTTACTCTTTTTATTACTTTTAATTTTACCAGTTCTTTTTAAGGTCTTTTTGATTATCCTGTGCTTGTTTGATTTTATCAGGATTGTAGTTCATATATCCTTTCAATGATTTTTGATAAGTTTCTATTTGTTTGATTA
>JAAFJZ010000479.1 GCA_013298205.1 Cytophagales bacterium | reverse complement strand
CAACATTTTCTTAAATCCCCTTTGCCAAATGGTAATATAAATCGTTCCATTTCAATTCATTTTTAAATTGATGAGGATCTGTTTTTTCTCCAATATTTAGGTATTCTATACCAGCCATTTCAGCAAAATCTTCCATATATTCGGTAGTAATGGCTTGGCTAAACACCGTATGATGTGCACCACCTGCCAAAATCCATAATTGAGCAGCTACTTTTAAATTGGGTTGCGGAATCCATAAAGCCCTTGCTACAGGCAATTTAGGCATATCTTTTTCAATCTTCACCGTTTCTACCTCATTTACAATAAGCCTAAATCTACTACCCATATCTATCAAAGAAGCATTGATAGCCGCACCTGCTCCTACATTAAACACCAAGCGCACAGGGTCTGATTTACCTCCAATGCCAAGTGGATGAATTTCGCAAGATGGTTTGCCATCTGCTATTGATTCGTCTATTTCGAGCATATGCGCACCCAAAACTTTCATCCCATCAGGACTCAAATGGTATGTATAGTCTTCCATAAATGAACTTCCGCCTTTTAGTCCCGAACCCATTACTTTAATTGCTCTGCCCAAAGCGGCAGTTTTCCAATCGCCCTCTCCACCAAAACCATAACCTTCTGCCATAAGGCGTTGAGCCGCAATCCCTGGCAGCTGAACCATGCCGTGTAAATCTTCAAATGTATCTGTAAACCCTTTTAAATTTTTATCTTTCAAAAATGCCCTCAAGCCAGCTTCAATTTTGGCAGCATCACAAAGGGCTTTGTATTTTTCCCCGCCTTTTCTTAGCTCTTTTGTTACGGTATATTTCTGTTCGTATTCTTGGGTCAATGATTCTACTTCCTTATCAGAAATTTGATTAATATAAGCCACCAAATCTCCTATTCCATAACCATTTACTGAATAACCGAATTTGATTTGCGCTTCTACTTTATCACCATCGGTTACGGCAACTTCTCGCATATTATCTCCAAATCGCCCAAATCTTGCTCCTTGCATATCCATCCATCCTGCAGCTGCACGAGCCCAAACATTGAGTCGTTCATGCACTTCAGTATCTTTCCAATGCCCTACCACGACTTTTCTTTGCAAGCGCATTCTTGAATTGATAAACCCAAACTCCCTGCAACCATGTGCCGATTGGTTAAGATTCATAAAATCCATATCGATATCTGCAAAAGGAATGTCTTGGTTAAACTGGGTATGTAGATGAACGAATGGTTTTTGAAGAATTTTTAACCCATTGATCCACATCTTGGCTGGCGAAAATGTGTGCATCCAGGTTATTAAACCAATACATTTTGAATCAGTTTTAGCCTCTAAACAAAGCTTATAAATTTCTTCTGGACCTGTTAAAATGGGTTTAAAAACCACTTTTATAGGGATAATAGGCGAATCGTTTAAATGCTGTGCAATTGTTTTTGAATTTTCAGCTACTTTTTTTAGCGTTTCATCTCCATACAAATGTTGCGTTCCTGTTACAAACCAGATTTCGTAATTGCTTAATTGAATCATAAAATAGAATTATTTTTAAATTGTGTCAAAATTACACAATTTAAAAATAGCAAAAAATTTTTTGAAAGATTATAAATTACTTTTAATATATTGTAAGAATAATTATAAAAATTTTTAAGTTGGTTTTAATATTCAGACTTTAAAAAAATAAAAAAAGCCCTTTTGCAAATAGTCTGCAAAAGGGCTTTTGGAGGAATTAAAAATGAAAATCGTTATTCTACAACGATTTTCTTGGTTTCTAAACCTTCAGAAGAACTAATTTTTAAAATGTAAACTCCTTTATTTGGAATTGCAACTTGCACACTTCCAGAATCTCCGGATGTTTTGCCGATGAGTAAGCCCAAAGCATTGTAGATTTCGGCTGTAAAAGCACCTGCTGCACTGATTTCAAAACTTCCATAACTCGGATTTGGAAATACTTTTACTGAGCTTATTTTGCTTAACGATAAATCTGAGGTACAATTGATTACGCTCACTTGAACTGGACTAGTTACAAATTTGCCACAAGCACCCGTAATGGTAGCAATATAAGTACCAGAAGCAGAAAGTGTAACACTTGGGCCAGATATGCCATTGCTCCAAGCATAATTTATGTTGCTTCCTACTGCACTCAGAGTGATAGGCAGTGATAGACCCGAACAAATGGTTGCGATTGGAGGTAAGATTTGATCCAATGCTGTAATTGGAACAACATTCACTTGTACTGAACTCGTTACAAATTTTCCACATGTTCCAGTAATAGTTGCAATATATGTACCAGTTGTAGAAAGTGTCACACTCGAACCAGTAGAACCATTACTCCATGCATAACTTAAATTGCTACCCAAAGCTGTCAAAGAAATAGGGACAGACAAACCAGAACAAATGGTTACAA
>JAAFJZ010000478.1 GCA_013298205.1 Cytophagales bacterium | reverse complement strand
TGTTTTTCTACCGATACCAAGCAAATTTGAGAATTTAAGCTTTGTTGCCTCTCCCCTCCAAACTTTTACCCGATCTTTTGAATTTGCTTCTCAAGGCATCCCTTTTAAAGGTAAATTTTATTTTAAAGATAGTGTAAAAAACAGAAAACAAGCAAAGCTTGGAAATTAAGAGCGTAAGTGCTTGGAAAAGAAGCAATGGTATTTTAAGCCAAATTGCAGATACGCTTTTTATAACTCACACAAATAGTTCTATTTATTTAGGTGTATTATTAGATGATTTTACCAAAAACGATACCTTGGTGATAAAAGAAGACATCAAAATCATTAGTTGTTTTGGTGGCCAAATAGGTACAGTTTATGATTTTTACCAAAGCTGCAAAAATGATACCCGACCTTGCAGACCTCTGGGTGGATATACAAATGGACAAGATAGAATATCGATAACGTATGGAAGACCCTACATTACTTACAAATTCATGGGAGGGGATATATCTTGCCCTTACAAAGATTCTACTGTAGTAAAACTCAAACTTACTAACTCAGGTGATGGTGTGATGACTAGCTTTTGGTTAGTTAACGATGATAATGCCTTTGGATTTGCAAACCCTAACCCTTATTACAAAACTGCTAGTTCTTTTGTGTATTATAAGGACAGTTTGTTTTTAAATGAGATTCCTAAAATTTCAGCTTCATTTTCTAGCGTAATTTACGCACTTTTACCTGGTGAGTCTATGTATTTGCGAGCTACCGTTTTTAACGATGCCCCTTGTTCTAATGTATCTTCTAATACAAATTCCATTATAGCTTATAACTATAATGTATATACAGATTTTTGCGGAAATGGAAATGGTAATAATACTGACGACTACATAAATTTACCCAAAGATTTTATCGGAATTTCATTAAGGTCATATATGAGCCAATTTTGGGAAAATCATGACCCCACATTTGCCATTCCTAATAATGTAGCTTCTTTAACTCGCGATTTTAAAGTTTTAACCACTGTACCCTTTAACACATATTCCTATGGAAGCTATTACGATGGTAGGCAAGTTCAAACCACCTACTACGACCCCAAAATAGCTCGTTTTGTAGTAGAATTAAAATTAGATTCTGGGCTTTTTGCAGCAGAAAACCGTTTCTTTTTGGAAAATAAATACCAGCTCATGCCAGAGAAAATCGTAAAAAAATACGGTGGTATTACTGATAATGGTTACGGAGATGTAGTACAAGCCTATTTTCAGTTGCCAGATAGTTTTTTTGTAAGGAGTGAATATATGGATACCTTGCCGATAGGGCAAACCAGCTATAGCCGCAAATGGAAATTAGGTCCAGCTTTTTATCGTTTTTTCAATAATGATATGGAAGTAAAGTTTGGCATTGGGGCTACCTGTGCCAAAGTAGGTATAAAATCGGGCGGAATAGCAAAAGCAGTGCAAAATATTTATTTTTTACCTGACCCTTCTTGTAACAGATGCTTTGTACCCATTTCAAGTGTAAGTGACAAATTTCAAATTAACTGCCCAGGTTGCCAATTGCCAGGGCTAAACATACAGGCACACAATTTGCGCAGGATAAATATGCGCTATAAAGACAACAATGAAGATTGGCTTCCCGATTCGCTTCCACTTCAAAAACAAAGCAATTACCAATACAAAAGAGCTATGTTAGGAGATACCATTTCTCTATATGCCCAAGCTTTTGCTTCTACAGGTGATGTTACATTTAACGATATCAAGTTTGATTTCAAATATGCTCGCCTACAGGTCATGACCAAAGTAGTACCTGCTTTGAGCTTTTTGGGTGCGAATATTAGCATCACTACCGATGGGCTTACATCTTCATGCCAAGTGCCTAGTTCTTATTTTTCAAATATTAATGGAATAGCCAACCTTGATTTAAGCCTTTCTAGCCTAGCTATGTTGGGTTTTGATACACTTAAAGTACGAAAGTTTAATTCAAGCACATCTATTACAATAAACAATGCCCTTTTCCTTGTAGTCAAAAATTTTGCAGATTATATGACAAATCGTAGTGACGCCTCTAACCTTGTCGTAGTAGAAGACTGGGTGAGCCGCATAGACATAGCAGGAAAAGCTTTTGATGCCATTATGTCTGATGCCAGCGAACAAAGCCCTAGTTTTTTACAATCTGCTCCAAGAGAAGAACAAATCAAGTATTTTTACTGGTGCACAGGCTATAATGATAGGTTTACTGCGGTGGGGAACAGTATATTTACCCATTATGAATATAACAGTTCAGGCTGCGATATTTGTAATCAATTACAAACTAAAGCTTACAAACTTACGGATGGGTTTCATCAATGGGAACTTTATTACCAAACATTTGGGAGAATAAGCACCAATCCTTTCCCTAAAGAATATTATGATG
>JAAFJZ010000476.1 GCA_013298205.1 Cytophagales bacterium | reverse complement strand
TACAATTCTTGGAGCAGCAAAAGATTACAAAAGAATTGGAGAAGGTGACACCGGACCCAATACAGGAGGAATGGGAGCCGTAACACCTGTATCATTTTATCAAGGTGAATTTGAAAAAAAAATAGAGTCTCAAATTATAATTCCCACTATTCAAGGCTTGCAAAAAGAAAATATTCCATTTCAAGGGTTTTTGTTTTTAGGTCTTATTAAAGTTGGAAATGAACCCTATTTAATAGAATATAATACCAGAATGGGAGATCCTGAAACGCAAGTAATTATGCCTTCTTTAGATTGCGATTTGGTAGAACTTTTTCAAGATTGTGATAATCAAAGCCTTGATTTCACAAAAGTTAAAAATAAAAACGAGAAATTTGTTTCAATTGTAATTGCATCTCAAGGTTATCCAAGTACTTTTGAAAAAGGGAAAAAAGTAGATTTACCTCCATTTTTAAAACATAACGAACTATTATTTCATTCAGGAACTAAGCTTAATGAAGAAAATGAAGTTTGTACAGATGGTGGAAGAGTGTTTTCTTCAACTTGCTCAGGTGAAAATCTTGAAACGGCAATTGAAAACTCACTCTCTTTAGCCGAAAAAGTAAAATTTGACGGGAAATATTATAGAAAAGACATAGGACAAGATTTAGTTAAACTGATAAATTAAAATGGGTTGTTCAACTACTTGTAAAACAAAAGGTTGTGGTTCTTCATCGGGAGGTTGTAGTTCAGGTGTATGCGGAAAGATGGATGTTTTCGATTGGTTTAGTTACCTAGATATGCCACAAATTCAATCATTTCCCTTTGTGGAAATCAAATTCAAATCTGGAAGAAAAGATTTTTATTCCAATTCAATATCAGACTTATTTACTGGTGATGCGGTTTGTGTAGATACTGGCTCAGGGTTTCATGTCGGTTTTGTTTCATTACAAGGCGAATTGGTAAGATTACAAATGAAGAAAAAGAATATTGTTCCAACTACAATAGTTCAAAATGTAATTCGAAAAGCCACTTCAAAAGATTTAGAAAGGTATCGTGAAGCTCAGTTAAGAGAACTGCCATCTTTGTATAGAACAAGAAATATAATTATTGAGCAAAAGCTTAAAATGAAACTTTCGGATGTTGAATATCAAACCGATATGTCGAAAGCAACTTTTTTTTATTCTGCAGAAGATAGAGTTGATTTTAGAGATTTAATCAAAGTTTTAGCAGGAGAATTTAAGGTTAAAGTAGAAATGAGGCAAATAAATCTTAGACAGGAAGCGGGTCGTTTGGGTGGAATTGGTGTTTGTGGAAGAGAGCTTTGTTGTTCTACTTGGTTAAATGATTTCAAAAATGTAAATACATCTGCTGCTCGATATCAAAATCTTTCTTTAAATCCGATAAAATTAGCAGGACAATGTGGTAGGTTAAAGTGTTGTTTAAATTATGAATTAGATACTTACATGGATGCTTTAAAAGGAATTCCTGAAGTTGAAAAGCCTTTAATAACAAAAAAAGGAAAAGCATTTTTACAAAAAACTGACATTTTTAGAAGAAAAATGTGGTTTTCATATGCTGGGGAAGTCGAATGGGTAGCTATGGAAGTAAATCAAGTAATAGATTTAATTGAGAAAAACAAAAATGGCATAACTCCTTTTGATTTACTCAACGATGAAGAACCTAAAAACTTAGATTTCAACAGAGCCGTTATAAATTCTGGAGGAGATTTACAATTAAGTGATAAAAAGTTTTTCAAGAAAAAAGAATTTAAAAAATTCGACAAAAGATAATATGTTAATAAATTTTTATAATCATAAACCATTGACTAAAAGCATATTATTTTTTTCAATTTTATTTTTTTTTTGTAGTTGTACTCCAAATAAAATTATAGACGAATATAAAACATTTCATGAAGCAAAATGGAGTGAAGATAGTCTTGTTAAATTTGATTTTGAAGTAGTCAACAAAAATGACAGTATAAGTATATATATAATAACTCGTTATAATTTAGGATTTCCATATTATAATTTATTTGTGAATTACACTTTAAAAGATTCACAAAAAAAAGTTATTAAAACCAATCTGAAAGAAATATTTTTATCTGATTCTGAATCCGGAATGCCACTCGGGAAAGGTTTTTCTGATATTTATACTCAAGAAATCTTAATTGAAAAAAGACTATTTTTATTAAAAGGCAATTATTCAATTATTTTAAATCATAAAATGCGTGAACCTTCAATTCAAGGAATAGAGTCAATTGGCGTAATTGTGAATAGATAATTTTTAAAACCCGTTTTCACTTTTTTTAAGATCTTTTTCTAGTTCAACTTACCAATTAATTCACATTTTACATTTACAATTTTCTTCATATCTAACTCTAGTAGAGTTATTTAACAATGATTTAATTTTAGAAATTATA
>JAAFJZ010000477.1 GCA_013298205.1 Cytophagales bacterium | reverse complement strand
TGTGTAGTTTTGAGTATAAATAAAAAAAGAGCAAGTTTTTATCTTTGATGGAAACAAATCGTTGAAATGAAATAAATGTGCTGATAAAATAAGATTTTTTTTTGATTTACGCAATTGAAACAAATTGTGGAAAAATTATAATAAAACTGATATACTTCCTAAATTGCAAGTCAAAATGCATAAAAAGTTGCTGGTCAAATCGTGTGATGAGATAGGGTCGAGAAAAAATTGATGAAAAACAGTATAACAAAGGCTGTTTTTCACAATTTATCTCTCCCTTATGATCAATAGTAAACTTCGTATGGCGTTTTTCGATTAAGACATTTTCTTGGTCTAGAATTAATGAGATGTAAACAGCTCTTAAAGTATTCTGGATCTATTGTGCTAAAGTCTGTTCATTTAGGGAAAAACTCTCTGATAAGGGAATTATGATATTCGTTAGTTCATCTTTGTCGTGACGAATAGGGATCTGCAAAAAATGTTTTGGTTCCAAGCATTTCATCAAGATATTCATGATCTACAAATTCTGTTCCATTGTCGTTAGTAAAACTATGAACATGAGGCTGATCTTTCATTATTTTGAAAAGACTGACTGACAGCGAAATAGCAAGCGATGACTCTTTTTGTTGAGGAAGTAAATCTGCGAAAATGATTCTTGAGCGTCTACATACAGAGGTGACAATACGATCTCACTTGTTGCTTCAAACAATAGTGTCGTTCTCAAAATCCCCCAATCTTGACCTTTCATTGATTTCTTCTGGTCTTTTATGAATTGATACACGGTTTGGAATTTTCGAAGCTGAAGCTGAACCCAAAATGCGGCGTAAGCTAAAAACGATGTGGAATAGCAGAAAATAATTTGAGAATTCTGTATACCATGAAATCCTTGTTTTTAAATCATCTGACTGTCTGCAAAAGCTCTCTTATTCTAGAATGCAATCACTCAGAGTATCCAGTAGAATGCGATGAAATAAAATAGTTTACTATTCAATCGTGGTGAAGATTAATTGTTGAAATTGTGTTTTTTATCTCAAGTATTACCTCACTATATTTTTGATATTGTGCTACCCATTTCTTCATTTTTTCTTTTCATTCTTCTACATTAGTACTTTTATCAAATGCCTTAAAAAGGCTCTGAATACAGTTTATTCAAATAATAAGTTCTTTGAATATAGGCTCGTTCTTAATAGCAGAAAATCTTTGTTGTTGTTTAACGTTCCAATCTTCCATTCTCTTATTACACTGATAACGAAGTAGTTGTATGGTCTCATAAACAGTTTCTCATAAGCTTGTTCTTGAAGGGATATATTGTACTCAACTCTTTTTTGCTTTAGTTTTGTCATCATTATCTTTGTTTCTAATTTTTGTTTTTGTTCTCAATCTTATTGCATGAAGATCTCATAAAACCTCTTTCATAACATGAAACCTATCGGTAACATGCTTTGCATTTGGGAAAACTCATGCCACTATCGCTTCCATGCTAGGTCACATATCACACGCAACTTCCTTTACTGTATTCACTCTCGTTCATAAATCTCTCTTTAACCTTTCAATAATTGGTTGAGCTTTTGTTCATGGAAGCATCGCAATAATTCATTTAGATACATCAACATTACTTAGAATGGTGTATACTTGACCGCAAAGATTTACTTCATCAATACTCAATCTTTCTCCTATGTCTCATGGTAAGACTATTCCTTTCGTAGAAATATCATTAAAAATACTATCAGAACTTTGGCTATCCTTTGCAAAATCAGAAGTAATTGTCAAATAATATCTTGCTAATGTTTTTCATGATAGTCCATACAATGATCACAATTTATTACACGAAATTACTTCTTGTTCAATCACCATATTTTAAAAAACTCACCAAATCTGTCGGTGATCTTGTTCAACTCATTATGACAGAATTGAGCTTTTTACTAGATGTTTCCTTTGTTATTTTATTTTTTCGTCTTCTCGTTTTTAGTTTAATGTGAGTAGTCATATCTCTTGTTGGAAAATCATTATACTCAATCGTTGTTCAAAATCAATGAGCATATCGATTCGAACTATCTCATAGTTCTTCAGGAAAAATATTTTTTTCTTCAATGGTAACAACTAAGCTTTTCTTATAAAAACGATTCGTCTCCTCATCCTCATTATCTATTATTTCATGATGAGCTATCTCATAGAGTGCCCAATCATATCAAGGAAAAAAAATCTCTAATAATTTGTTGTCCATCATATATTGAAAAATAAAATAAAATACTTTAGTTTTCTATACTGATTTTTTATACAAATTCCACACTAAATTTCACTTATGCCTATTCCCCAACTTTCTCTCTATTATACTGATGGATGGCATCTTGACTCTTCTGTGGATATGTTTCATAAAAATCAGATATAGGTAGGTCAA
>JAAFJZ010000475.1 GCA_013298205.1 Cytophagales bacterium | reverse complement strand
TAAACTACAAATTTTATTTCTGAAAGAAAACATTTAAAATCATCTAAATTATATTTCCCATGAAAAATCTCTTGTACTTCATATCCTAAGTTTTGGCATATTTTTTTGCAATTTTCATACATATCCACTTCTGGGCGTTTGTAATAAAAACCCACTTTTTTGTGTGTATTCGCTTTTTTAACTATATTCCAAAAATCTAAATTTACGCCAGAAGGGAAAAAATCAATTTTATTTTTCAATAAAGGATTATCAACCAAATAGGCTTCCACAATCCAATTAGAATTTGCCATAAAAAAATCTATCTCTTTGGAAGAAATAATATGATTAAAATCGTCTGATAGAATTACAATATTAGGACCCGCTGTGAGCCTTTTGATTTTCCCTTGTTTTTTTAGTTTTATAGCAGATTTTAATGTGTTTATTCCACCCAAAACATGCACATGAGGATGTAAATCTTTTATTTTTCTAGGGTTATAATTAAAAGTTTCGTTAAGCTGAGTCAAACCCTCAATCATGCTTCTTGTAACCGCAAAATGCCCCGAATAAGCTAGATTAGGTCTTTTTAATATATATTTTTTGTATATATCTTTGAAAAACAAATATACTTTATAAGAAAAATCAAACGTAGATTCTGTAAGTATGCTTATCATCTGCTTATTTGCCAAGCTTTGTATTTCTGTAGTACACACAAGATTCCTAAAAGCTTAATACTAAAACTTTTAAAATAATTTATATTTTGAAAGTTCTTCAAGCAAAACACAATAAGTTTCTCTAAAAATAAAAGTATTTGTAAGAATAGCAAGTGAATTTTACTTTCAATTTCTAATCCTTTAAACGGCATTTTTAATGTTTTTATCGCATTAAACTGTGAAACATAACCATCAAATTCCCTTTTTAAAAATGAGTCTATCAGTAATCTATCTTCTTGGTTATGAAATAAACACACATCAAAAACCAAGAATATTTTAACTCCCTTTTGCAATAATCTAGTTGAAAAATCTAAATCCTCACCTTGAAAAATGATATTTTCGTTATAGCCACCCATTTGGTGAAACAAAACTTTTGAAATTAAAAATGAGCCACTTCCCATTCCATTTGCCTCAATTTCGCCACTTTTAATTGCTCCTTTCATGCCTAATCTTCCCCACATTGTATGAAAATTTGATTGTAAAAGATATTTACCTACAAGATTAGACTTCATTTTTTCTATCAAAACAGGAGGATATTCCCAATTGAGATGATAAACTTGTTGGGAAATGTCTATGTGAGTTTCCTTTTGCAAAAACCAATTAAAAAAGTCTGGCGTAAGCCACATATCATCATCTATAAAAAATAAAAAATCGTTTTTGGCAATACTTGCACCTAGATTTCTAGCCTTAGAAACTCCTTTACCTTGGTTTGGGACATAAATAATTTGTTGGACTATTTCAACGGGAAATTCTATATTTTTATCTCCATCATTTATTACGATAATTTCAAAATCAAATCCTTTTTTAAACTCAATGGCTTTTTCCAAGCTCTCTAATAAAACTTTTTCTCTATCTTTTGTAGCGATGACAATAGAAAAACTCATTTTATAAAAATATATTAAAAAGCAAGGTATTCATAATTTTATTTATTTATCACGCTTATACTCAATTCTTTAAGTTGAGCATCTGAAATAGATGACGGACTTTCTATCATCATATCTTTACCTGAATTATTTTTAGGGAAAGCAATAAAATCTCTGATTGTATCGGCTCCACCAAATAAAGAACATAGTCTATCAAAACCAAATGCGATACCACCATGTGGAGGTGCGCCATACTCAAAAGCTTCCATCAAAAACCCAAATTGTTTTTTGGCTTCATCGTCTGAAAATCCTAAGATTGTAAAAAGCTGGGCTTGAAGTGTTTTATCAAAAATACGAATAGACCCCCCTCCCACTTCTACACCGTTTATCACCATATCATAGGCATTGGCATATACTTTTCCTGGTTCTTTATCGAGCAAATGCATATCTTCAGGACGTGGAGCTGTGAAAGGATGATGCATAGCAAACCACCTTTTTTCTTCTTCTGCCCATTCCAAAAGAGGGAAATCTACCACCCAAAGCGCAGAATATACATCTGGGTTTCGTAATCCTAAACGTGTTCCCATTTCTAGCCTTAATTCATTTAAGGCTTTTCTTGTAGCGTTTGTTTCACCTGAAACAATAAGTATCAAATCTCCAGGTTTAGCCTTCATTTCATTTGCCCAAGCTTTCAAATCTTCAGGAGAATAAAATTTATCAACCGAAGATTTTAGGCTACCATCACTTTCATATTTCACCCAAACCATGCCTTTGGCACCGATTTGAGGTCTTTTAATGTACTCAGTAAGCTCATCTAATTGCTTTCTTGAGTAACTGGCGCAATTTT
>JAAFJZ010000474.1:1933-2406 GCA_013298205.1 Cytophagales bacterium | reverse complement strand
CTGAATACCATACAGGCTACAGAAGTTTCAGCAAAGAAATTTTAGAAAAATTGCCTTTGGATATAAACTCAGATGATTTTGTTTTTGATAACCAGATGTTAGGTCAAATCACATTTGGAGGTTTTTTGATAGGGGAGGTGTCTTGCCCTACTAAATATTTTAAAGAAGCCAGTAGCATAAACTTCAAAAGAAGTGTAAAATATGGTTTAGGAGTACTACAAACATCAATTACTTATAGATTGCAAAAGTGGGGAGTAGGTAACTATAAAATCTACCAAGGAATTAAGCAGAAAAGCGCATAAACATTGATTTGACTTTTTAATTTTAAATAGATTAACTAAAAAAATATTGCTAATTTTAAACCAAAATATATAAAATTGTTTTTTAAAAAGCAATAATTAGTATATTTGGCACAAATTTATAATTCTATGATTGATAATATCACTAAAGCAGTTGTCTTGTTTATTTTTATT
>JAAFJZ010000474.1:0-1923 GCA_013298205.1 Cytophagales bacterium | reverse complement strand
CTTTTCTGTGCTAATTATTGTACAAAATGTGGACACAAACAAGGTACATTGAAGTACATGCAAGACCAAAGAAAAGGAGATTCATATATTTATGGAGCTGATTCTATTCCAAACGAATAGTTTTAACTTTATATTTAATTTAAAAAAAGCTGTTATAAATAGCTTTTGTTTTTGATTTCTTGACTCAAGCATTTTACTTAACCTTAATATGAATATTCTTCTTCAAATACAGTTGAGTGAGGCCACAACTGGAGTAGCTAGTTCAACAGTAGCTCAACCAGTTACTTTTTTTGATTTGCTTTTGAAAGGAGGCTTTATTATGCTTCCAATCATTCTATTGTCTGTTTTTGCTATATACATTATAATAGAACGATATTTAGGAATAAAAAAAGCTTCTACTACAGATACAAATTTATTTCCTAACCTCAAATCATACATTTATAAAAAAGAATTTGAAGCAGCCTCTCAATATTGTAAAAACAATACTTTTCCTATCCATAGAATAATTGATAAAGGTTTGGGAAGAGTTGGAAAACCCATTAAAGATATTGAAGCTTCAATGGAAAATGTAGCTAGATTTGAAATTGCAAAAATGGAAAAAAATTTAGGTTATCTTGGAGTTATTGCCGGAATTGCACCCATGTTAGGATTTATTGGTACCATTTCTGGAGTTATTAAAATATTTTATACTATTTCAGTCTCTGATAATATAAGTATAGGAATAATATCAGGTGGTTTATATGAGAAAATGATTACTAGTTTTGCGGGTTTAATTGTAGGAGTTATAGCTTATTCGGGATACCATTTATTGCAAATGATGATAGATAGATACGCTTTAAGTTTGGAAGCATCTGTATATGAGTTTACAGATTTGCTTCAGGAAATTCCCAAATCTTAAAATACTAAGATGAGCATAAGGAGAAAATCTAGATTCCATGCAGAAATGAGAGCTGAGTCTATGAATGATATCATGTTCTTTTTGATGCTTTTTTTTCTTATCATTTCTACTGTAGTTAATCCGAGCGTGATCAAATTAATGCTTCCTAAAGCATCTACTTCACAAGCACTTAACAAACAGCCACTTACTCTTTCTATAACAAAAGAAAGAAAATATTTTATTAACAATACTGAAGTTTCTTTAGAATCGTTAGAAACAAAACTAAAGCAAGAACTTAATGGAATCCCAGATCCAACTATCGTGTTAAGAGCGGATAATTCCCTTAGCATTCAAGATTTGGTAAATGTTTTGGAACTAGGTGTAAAATTGAAAGCTAAAATGGTACTTTCAACAGATAAAAAGTAATAATTTTATTAGATTAATTCCCAAAACAAAAAATGAGTGATTCACTCGATGAAATCATATTTGCTTTTAGAAATAAAGAATTTGGCGCTTTTGAATTAAGAAAAAAATACAAGTCAAGGCTTTTTTTTTCTTTGTACACCTCTACTTTTCTTTTCTTAATATTAGTTTTTACTTTTTATTTTTATTCAAAAAATGTAATTCCTAAGCATGAAATAGATGAAAATATTCTTGAAAAAATAGATGAATTTACACTTCTACCACTTAATGAACATTTTGAGTTGCCTCCACCAACTATTCCAGAAACAAAGCCTATTGAAGTTGAAGTCCCTGAGGTAATTCCTGAAATAACCCCAGAAGAAAAAGAAAAACCTATTGAAGAAAAAAAAGTAGAAACTAGAAGTGATTCTAGTTCTGGAAATGAAAGTAAAACGCAAGAAGTTTTAGTTCAGAAAGATTCAATTAAAGTTGTAGAAATATTAGAAGATAGACGCTCTTCACCTTTTGGAGGGTTAGCAGAATTTATAGCTTATTTACAAAAAAATGTAGTTTATCCAGCTAAAGCCTTAGAGCAAAAAGTAGAAGGCTCGGTTTATATTAAATTTACTGTAGGATTGGATGGC
>JAAFJZ010000473.1 GCA_013298205.1 Cytophagales bacterium | reverse complement strand
CAAACGATTTTGATACCATGCGGGAAGTTATATTTAGAAGGTACAAAAGGGTAATAGAAGAAAACAAACCCAAACCAGACCTTATTATTGTAGATGGAGGCAAGGGGCAATTGAGTTCAGCTTGCGATTCACTAAAAGAATTGGGTATTTATGGCTTGATTCCTATAATCGGAATAGCTAAAAGATTGGAAGAAATTTATGTACCTGAAGATGAATTGCCGATTTTATTGAGTAAAAAATCTATTTCTTTACAATTAATACAGCAACTAAGAGATGAAGCACATAGATTTGGTATCACTAGACATAGAAATTTGCGTTCTAAAGAAATGACTAAAGTAGAATTACCCAAAGGGATGGGAGAAAAAAGCTATCTTTTGGTAATCAAGAAATACAAAGCATTAAAGTCAATTAAAGAAGAGGATAGAACTGAAATTGAAAAATTAATTGGCAATAAAAAATCAGATTTGTTGTTTGAACATTTAAAAATCTAATAAGAAAAAGGCTATTTTATAAAAAATTTTAAGATTGAAAATAAATTTTTTATAATTCTATCAATAGTTGTTTAGCTATTTCTTTTGTCATTCTTTGGTTATTTTGCTCAAACTGCTCTAAATATAACCAAATGAATTTTAATGTTGAATCCCAAGGATTTTTGATTGGTTGTTCTTGATTAATAGCAATTAGTTTCCCTTCTTTTGTAGTCAAACCGTTTTCACTTAGCTTATAGCTTACTATTAAGTTCTGTTTTTGTGGAAATAATAATTCATATTCGCTACTTACATAAAATAAAATAAGCATAAGAAAGAAACTGTCTTGAGTGTAAACGAAATTATTGGGTATGTTTTCTATTTTTATTTCGAGTTTTCGTCTTTGTAGCTTTTCTTTGACTTTCAAGCTATCTGCATATTTCAAAAAACTTTCTTGGAATATTTTTCCAAGAATAACAGGATTGATTTCGCACTTTATTGTTTTATTCCATTGCCAATAAAGAATTGCAGGAATGAATAGTGATTTAGTCCTTGTTGAAGTAACGGCTTTATTCATGTCTTTTAATGCACTTAAGTCAAATACAAGCTGGTTATCATTTGGTATCGTTTTTATATTTTGGTACTTGGGCGCAACATAACTTGTAAATTCTTTTGTACTAATACAAGCTGTCAAAAAAATGGAAACTATTAAAAATACTAAAATTTGTCGTGTCATTTTATTGCAATAATTTAAAAAGCCCAATACCTTGAGTTTAATCAAGATGTTGTGCCTTGCCTTTTTTGTTCGTTATGCTTTTATAGGCTTCTCAAAAAGTCCTCAAATAGAATTACTTTCCTAAACCCTTGTTTTCGCAAACCTTCATACAAAAGATTATCCCTTGTTAAAAGAGGTAAATCTAATTGCATTGCTAAGGCTACATAACTTAAATCTTTCAAGTCTATTTTATCAAGCAGCTTTTTAGACTTTTCAAGACTTTCCTCGTATAAAACGTATTGTGGCAAAATTGTTAATTGAGAAAACACAAAATAAGTCCATTATAAAAACTCGTCATTTTGCATTTTGGTCTTACTTTTCAAAATATGCTTATACTTTTCGACCTCTATCAATACAAAGTCGGGAAGCACAAAATTGTAGTAAGTCAATAAAGGTTTGTAACTTGCTTTGCCACTTATCAATATGCTCATCAAAATATTTGCGTCAATTACAAAATCTGTCATTTTACGCAAAATATTTATGTTTCTCTTGTTGCCAAGCTAAATTTCTTGATACTTGCCATTCCTTGTCATTTTCAAGGTCAATATTTTGCAAATCTTTCAAAATATCTTGTGCAGCAAGTTTGAGAACAACTTTTTGCATAAATTCTTGCAAGTAGCTTTCTATTTGTTTATAGCCCATTGTCTGCACAAAACTTTCTTCTAATTGTATTTTGAACTCTACCATTTTGTTTCAAATTAAGGTTTATACAAATTTACGAATTATTTGCTTAAAGCGTTGTTTTGTTGTCGTTGTTTTCTTTTTAAGGTAAGGCAAAACGTGAGTGTAAACGAAATTATTGGGTATATTTTCTATTTTTATTTCGAGTTTTCGTCTTTGTAGCTTTTCTTTGACTTTCAAGCTATCTGCATATTTCAAAAAACTTTCTTGGAATAATTTTACAAGAATAACAGGATTAATTTCGCACTTTATTGTTTTATTCCATTGCTAATAAAGAATTGCAGGAATGAATAGTGATTTAGTCCTTGTTGAAGTAACAGCTTTATTCATGTCTTTTAATGCACTTAAGTCAAATACAAGCTGGTTATATTTTGGTACTTGGGCGCAACATAACTTGTAAATTCTTTTGTACTAATACAAGCTGTCAAAAAAATGGAAACTATTAAAAATACTAAAATTTGTCGTGTCATTTTATTGCAATAATTTAAAA
>JAAFJZ010000472.1 GCA_013298205.1 Cytophagales bacterium | reverse complement strand
TATCTATTCTGTATTTTTTTGTAAAAGAAGATTAAAAGCAAAAACTAAAACTATATTAAAATAATAAATTTATGTCAAAAGTACTCATAATAGGAGCGGGAGGCGTAGGCAATGTTGTAGCACATAAATGCGCTTGGGCAAAAGATGTTTTTACAGAAATTATGCTTGCCAGTCGTACCCTAAGCAAATGCGACCAAATAGCCCAAGATGTATTGCATTTCACAGGTGTAAAAATTCAAACTGCCAAAGTTGATGCAGACAATGTGCCGGAATTGGTAAAATTGATAAAATCTTTTGGGCCTAAAATGATTATCAATGTTGCCCTGCCTTACCAAGATTTACATATCATGGATGCGTGCCTCGAAACAGGCGTGCATTATCTCGATACTGCCAATTATGAACCTATAGATGTAGCCAAATTTGAATATTCATGGCAATGGGCTTACCAAGATAAATTTAAAAAAGCTGGCTTGATGGCACTTTTGGGCTGTGGTTTTGACCCAGGCGTTACAGGAGTCTTTACAGCGTATGCACAAAAACATCATTTTGATGAATTGCATTATCTAGACATTGTAGATTGCAATGCAGGCGACCATGGCAAATCATTTGCTACCAATTTCAACCCAGAAATAAATATCAGAGAAATTACCCAAAAAGGAAAATATTGGGAAAATGGACAATGGATTGAAATAGACCCTCTTTCTATTCACCAAGCAGTAGATTATCCTCATATTGGAGCTAAAGAATCGTATTTGCTTTACCATGAAGAGCTTGAGTCGTTGGTAAAAAACTTTCCTACACTCAAAAGAGCTAGATTTTGGATGACTTTCTCCCAAAATTACATAACACATTTAAGGGTTTTGGAAAATGTAGGTCTTACAGGCATAAAACCCATAAAATACCAAGGAATAGACATCGTGCCGTTACAATTTTTGAAAGCCGTGTTGCCAGAGCCTTCTTCATTAGGTGAAAATTACCAAGGGCAAACATCTATCGGTTGCCAAATAAAAGGGGTGAAAGATGGAAATGACAAAACCTACTTTGTATATAATAACTGCGACCATGCAGTAGTATATAAAGAATGTAAAGCCCAAGCAATAGCCTATACAACTGGCGTTCCCGCTTCAATAGGTGCTACTTTGATGATGAGAAATGAATGGATGAAACCAGGAGTTTATAATGTAGAAGAGTTTAATCCAGATCCGTTTATGGCAGAATTAAATAAAAAAGGTTTGCCTTGGCATGAACAAGTAAATGAAAAGCTGGCTTTTTAGAGCTTACATTAATACCAAAAAAAACGACTTGTTAATTTTTATAACTAACAAGCCGTTTTATTTATAATTTTTTTAAAATGTTTATAAGTCTTAACAAAAGAATAAAATATTAGTAAATCATATTGTTTTAAAATACTATTTTATACAAGATAAAATTTCGTAGACTTTATGAATTGGAAGTCCCATTACATTGTAAAAAGAGCCTTCTATTCTTTCCATAGCTATCAAACCAATCCATTCTTGTACACCATAAGCACCAGATTTATCAAATGGTGTAAAATTTTTGATGTAATGGTTTATTTCTTGGTCAGTAAGTGTTTTGAAAAAAACTTTAGTGGTTTCTGAAAAAAGATGTTTTTTATTGTGCTTATCGATAATGCAAACACCTGTGATTACATCGTGAGAGCGACCAGATATTTTTTTAAGCATTAATTTAGCTTCAGACTCATTAACAGGTTTCTCAAAAATCTCATTTTCTAAAACAACTATCGTATCCGCAGCAATAATCGTTTTATTTTTTACCTTTAATTTTACTGACTCTGCTTTTTTTTCAGCCAAATAAACAGGAATTTCAATTGGGCTTAACGTGTCAGGATAAATTTCAAGTAAGTCGGATGGGATGATTTCAAAAACAATACCACAATCTTCAAGCATTTTTTTTCTTCTTGGTGATGCTGACGCGAGTATTACTTTATCTTTAATCATGATATTATTGTTTATTGAGGCAATTAGAAATTAAAAAATCAAATTTAGTATTTTAATATAAAGTAAAACAGTAAATTTATTTTAAAAGTTATAATTTAATATAGAATTAATAAAAAAAGCCCAGCAAAAAAAACTGGGCTTTCAAACTAAACTAAACAACTAAACTTTATTAAAAGTTATTACTAACTTTGCAAATATAATTCATCAACCTCAAAAGAATTACACTTGTAACCGTTTATACGTTGTGAATAAAAAAAGTTAATTTAAAATAGAAAGATTTTTGAATATTCAATGATAAATCTAATTTTTACTAAAGTTTAACAAAAAAGTCCTATTGAATTCGTACTTAAAAGTTAATTACATATTTTTTTTTATTTTGATTACAAATAACTTATTAGCTCAATCTCCTATTTTTAGTCAATTTTTTAATTCAAA
>JAAFJZ010000471.1 GCA_013298205.1 Cytophagales bacterium | reverse complement strand
TGGTTTGCCCATATTTTTTTTGGTTTGCCAAGTTTTACCTCCATCATTAGATTCGCTATACCAAATTTCGTCACTATCTTTTTCACCACCTGTATTTTCATGGTTGTATTGAGATGAATAATATAGCGTTTTACCATCAGATGAAATATAAGGTAAAAGTTCATTGTATTTGGTATTAATTATATTGCCCAAATTTTCTTTTTCAAGACTTGTAGGTGCATTGGGCACGAGATTAATATTTAAATTACGGTAAATATTAAAATTATCTACTGCTAAATTTTGTGGCCCGGCAGTGAAAAAACCATAAGAACCCGTAAAATCTTTGGGATTATTACCAGAATACACTTCTTTATTATTAATTTTTACGATTAACTTTTGAGGTGTTATATTTATCCAAATTTTATTTATTTCATTCAGCTCATTTTTGATACTTGAAACAGGTATTTCATCTGTTAAATACGTAAATTTATCTTGGTATACTTCTAGTTTAAAAATCCCTTTTTTAGGCATTATCCCAAAAAGATAAACTTTTTTGTCTTTACCCACGATAACTAAACCATGTTTTGCATTATCAATATTGCTTTCAGTAATCGAAAACTCAGTCTCAATAATGCATTCTTCTTCGTTTTTTGTTAAAAATCCCTTATATGACCAAGAATATTCACCATTTCCTTTATTTTTAATTTGATATTTACCATCTTTATAATCATACTCATTTGCAGTAGTTACTTCTTTTACAAATCCCGAATTAGAATTACTAAAATCCTCTGAAAGCCATAATTCTAGGGTAGTTTGAGCTAAAATTTTGGATATGAATACATCAGGTAAAATATAAGCTAAAATGCAAAATAATGATATTTTTTTTAAGAAATTCTTCATATAAATAAAGGATTAATGTTATATCGAAATGTACGATTGTTTGTTAAATTTTTACAAATTATTAGCTGAATAAAGTTTAAATAATGTATGACTCATGAGATTAAATGTCGATTGGTGCAATTTCATTGGGCAAAATTTTCTTTTTTGTCGTGTTTTAACTTTTGATTATCCATATTTTCTTCCTTTTTTTTGCAAATTTTGAGTGATTTATAATTTACTTTCAATTTAAAAGCAATTTCAATATTTTTAAAATATTTAACAAAAATTATATTCAAAAAATTGCTTCTTAAATATTAATCATTACCTTTGCAATCCTTTTACAAAAATGTATGGCAAATCATAAATCATCAATAAAAAGAATTCGTTCTTCAGAAGCAAAGAGAATGAGAAACAGGTATCAATTAAAAAGTACCCGTACGTTTGTTAAAAAACTAAAAACTACTGTATCTAAAACATTAGCTGAGCCTTTATACAAAAAAGTTTCTTCTATGTTGGATAGATTAGCCAAAAACAATATCATTCATTGGAAAAACGCTGCCAACCATAAATCTAAATTGGCAAAATTTGTTAATGCTCTAGCAGCTTAATTAATTTTAATTTCATTTTAAAAAGGTGCTTTAGCACCTTTTTTTGTTTATACTCTATTCGTACTATCATGAATTCTTATAACAATTCTCTTATTTTGGAAGCTGCAGCTGGCAAGTTAACCCAACGACCTCCAGTTTGGTTAATGAGGCAAGCCGGAAGAGTGTTACCTGAATACAGAGAAGTAAGAAAATTGGCTAAGAGTTTTAAAAACATGGTCAAAAATCCAGAAATGGTTACAGAGGTTACCTTACAACCTGTTGATATTTTTGGAGTAGATGCTGCAATTATTTTTTCTGATATACTCGTAGTGCCTGAGGCCATGGGTTGTGATTATGAAATGGAGGAAAATACTGGGCCTATTTTCAGAAAACCAATTGAAAGTATAGAACAGGTTCATTTGCTTGAATCGAGTATTGCACATCAAAGGCTTGATTATGTGTATGATGCAATAAAAATGACAACAAAAGCTTTAAATGGAAGAGTGCCTTTAATAGGTTTTGCAGGGGCACCTTGGACCATTTTCGCTTATATGATAGAAGGTGGTGGTTCCAAAACTTTTTCTAAAGCAAAAAAGTGGCTGTATACAAAACCAGAAGTTTCTCATTTATTATTAGATAAAATTACACAAACTACAATTTTATATTTGAAAGAACAAGTTAAAGCTGGTGCTGCTTTGATTCAAATATTTGATTCTTGGGCGGGAATGCTTTCCCCTTTTCAATATGAGGAATTTGCTTTGCCTTATATGTCAAAAATTTGTGATGCCCTTTCACCAGATGTGCCTGTAACTTTGTTTGCTAAAGGTGCATTTTATGCACGTAAAAGTTTCGCTCAAACTCAATGTAGTGTAATTGGATTAGATTGGACAATGCCAATAGAAGAATCAATTTTAATTACAGAATCCAGAAAAACATTACAAGGCAATTTAGATCCTTGTGCATTATATGGAGATTT
>JAAFJZ010000470.1 GCA_013298205.1 Cytophagales bacterium | reverse complement strand
TGCAAAAAAAGGAAGTGATTATTACTTACTTTTTTTATCTAAAGCGCAATTTATTCACCTTCCTTTCAAAATATTTAATTCTGAAAACGACATTAAATTTATGGAAGCCCTTTTAAGAAGAAAAGAATACCTAAAAGCTACCGATAAGCAATAACAGATGATTGCATCTGAGCAACTTTACTCAAAATACTTAAAATGCACTTGCGTGTGCATAGATACACGCAAGCTTGTAAAAGATTGCCTATTTATTGCACTAAAAGGCGAGCGATTTGATGCAAATACTTTTGCACACGAGGCTTTGGCGCAAGGGGCTAAATATGTTTTGGTAGATGATGCAAAATATGCTAACAATGAAAATATTTTTTTGGTTAAAAATACCCTTGAAACCCTTCAAGAACTCGCCAATTACCACAGAAATCAGCTTACTATTCCGATTGTAGCCATTACAGGTTCAAATGGAAAAACAACTACAAAAGAACTTATTGCCTCAGTTTTAGAACTGAAATTTAAAGTGTTTGCTACCCCTGGCAATTTCAATAACCATATCGGGCTACCGCTTAGCCTTTTGGCTATCCAAAAAGATTTTCACCAAATAGCTGTAATCGAAATGGGTGCCAATCATTTGAATGAAATAGACTTTTTATGCAAAATTGCCCAACCTACTCACGGCTTAGTTACCAATAATGGTTTAGACCATTTAGAAGGTTATGGAAGTTTGGAGAATGTAATCATAAGCAATACCGAGCTTTTTAGGTATTTGCAATCAAACAATGGATTCATATTTCTCAATACTTTGGATGGAGATTTGCTTGCAAATGCTGGCAATAAAAATATCATTTCTTACCCAAAACAAGGGAATTTTGTAGAATGCGCAATAGATGGAAATCAAGATTGCATAGCTGTAATCGCAAATGGAAATCCTTCTTGCCAAACGCAATTAGCTGGTAATTATAACCTTACAAATATTGCCTCTGCATATACGGTAGGTTTACATTTTGGAATTCCGATTGCAGAAACTTCAAAAGCGATTAGTCAATACGTTCCGAGCAATAACCGCTCACAATGGATTCAAAAAGACAAAAATAAAATTTTACTCGATGCCTATAATGCCAATCCTTCTTCTGTAGAAGCGGCTTTATTTAGTTTCAGTCAATTAAAGGAAGCAAAAAAAATTATTCTTTTAGGTGCAATGAAAGAATTAGGAGACTATTCAGCTTCAGAACATAAAAGAATTTCACAAATCGCTTTTGACTTAAAATTCGATAAGATAGTACTTGTAGGAAACGAATTTATTCATACTTTGCCACAATCTGATCGTGTTTTTTATTTTGAATCCTATATTGAGACTTCCGAATGGCTCGAAAATCAAGCTTTTGAGAAGTGTATTTTTTTAGTAAAGGGATCAAGAGGTATGACAATGGAAAAGCTATTACCATTTATTCCCTAAAATGAAAACGTATTCACCCCTTCAAAAAGGTGATACTATAGCCTTTATCGCTCCAGCTCGATGGGTTAAACCAGAAGAGCTTTTGTTCGCAAAAAGTCTATTTTTTAATTGGGGCTTCAACATTTTAGAAGGAAAAAACCTTTATAAGATTGAAAATCAATTTGCTGGCTCCGATGCAGAAAGAGCAGAAGATTTGGAATGGGCTTTATTAAACCCAGAAATTAAAGCTATTTTTTGCGTTCGTGGAGGCTATGGGTGTACACGAGCTTTGAGAATGATTGATTTTAAAAATCTAACCCAAGTTACACCTAAGTTATTAATCGGTTATAGCGACATTACAGCCATACATTTTGCCCTTCAAAAATTAAATTGGCAAAGCGTACATTTTAGTATGCCTTCTACTTTTGAAAATGTAAATCAGAAATCAGCCAAAGATTTAACATACTTGCATCAAATTTTATTAGGAAATAAAATCAATTATCCCTTAAGTTTTCACATTCAAAATAAAAACGGAATAGGAAAAGGGAAATTAATTGGTGGAAATTTATCTATTATCCTACATATTGTGCATACAGAATATGATTTTGATTGGGAAAATTGCATACTTTTTATTGAAGATATAGATGAATATCTCTACCAAATAGATAGAATGCTTGTTCATTTGGCGATAACAGGTAAGCTCAAAAAGCTGAAAGGGATAATTGTTGGGCATTTTACCGATACCAAAGATAATACCATTCTATTTGGGAAAACAGTAGAGGAAATTATTTTACAAAATTGTATTGAATATACTTTCCCTATAGTGTTTGGCTTTGAAGCGGGACATAGCTTACCCAATTTACCACTTTTACTTGGAGCAGAGGCTACTTTAGATGTTTCTAATGATTTGGTTACAATAAAAATCTAAAATCAATCATTTAAAAAAAACAAATTTTGCTTTTTAAAAAAGCAAAATAATATATTAAATGATTTTTTAA
>JAAFJZ010000048.1 GCA_013298205.1 Cytophagales bacterium | reverse complement strand
TTTTATAGCATCAGCAAATTGTTTTGCCCAATTAATAGCTAAAGCACTTCCTGTATTAAGCACAATGACGATGGGTTTGCCCAATGCTTTCACTTCTTTTATCAATTCTTCTTGGTTTTTTGGTAAATCAATATGTGTGCGATCTCCCCCATCAAAGCCGTCAATTTTTACCGACATTTCCTCTCCTTCTAGCTCAGGACTTATGCCCAAAGCAAAGACAACGACATCTGATTTTTTTGCCAATTCTAATGCTTTTTCTTTGAGTTTTACATCTCTTATCATTTCCAAATAAGCCCGACCATAACCTTTAGTTTTAAACCATTCTATTTTTAAATTATATTTCTTGTCTTTTTCTAGAAACACTTTTCCGTTTTTCTGTGTGTAATGTGTTTCTTGCCAATCTTCAACTACAATTTTGTCATTTACATAAATTTTAAATCCATCTTCACAACCCATACCCAAACTATACGCCCCCGTTTCGGGTACTTTCAAATCGGCCGACCAGCGCACAGAAAAACTTTCACCCAAATTCAAATAGCTTTCTCCTTCTTTCAAATACAAATCAATCTCTTTCTCTACTTTTACTAGTTTTGGGTCGCCAGAAAGGGTAATGTTTGGGTAATATTTGGCTAAAAAGCCAGAAACCGTTTGATTGGGTAAACTCACAAAAGAAGCGGGCATTTTTTCTAATTTGAATTGGTCATAATCTACCAAATAAGTGCCTTTTTCATAGTTTAATTCAAATCCGCTGGGTAAAACTTCTTGCATTCCTTTCAGTAAAGTTATTGGTTTGGAAGGCGTGCCACCGTAGTTACCGATTAATACATTCAAATTATCTGCATTTGGACCGATTAGGGCTATTTTTTTGTAATCTTTAGTAAAAGGGAGAATGTTTTTTTCGTTTTTTAATAATACGATAGACTTTCTTGCCGCTTCCAAAGCTACTTGACTATTTTCTTTAGAATCGTTTGCTGAAAAAGGAATTTGGGCATAAGGATTCATGTCTGCAGGATCAAATAGTCCCATTTTTAGCCTAGCCAAAAACAGTCTTTTTATTGCATCATTTATTTTTTGCTCTGAAATTAATCCTTTTTTGATGGCCAACTTCAAGCTATCATAAGCAATATGGTTTTTATAAATTCCTGCCATTTCGCAATCCAAATCACAACCTGTTTTTACTGCCAATGCAGCCGATTCTTCAGGTGTTTTGCTATATTTATGGTAAAAATAAATATCTTCTATTGCCCCACAATCCGAAACCACAAAGCCTTTAAATTTCCATTCTTCGAGCAATATTTTCTTTAGCAAACTATTACTCGCACAAGCCGGCTCACCATTGATTCGGTTGTAGGCACACATCACAGAATATACATTGGCTTCTTTTACAGCGGCCTCAAAATGAGGAAGATAGGTTTCTCTTAAATCGCGATTATCGGCTTTGGCATCAAAAAAATGTCTATCATTTTCTGGGCCACTATGCACGGCAAAATGTTTGGCAGTGGCGATTACTTTATAATATTTGGGATGATTTCCTTGTAAACCTTTTATGAACTGTATGCCCAATCGTGAAGTCAAATAAGGATCTTCTCCGTAGGTTTCTTGCCCTCTTCCCCAGCGTGGGTCACGAAAAATGTTGATATTGGGAGTCCACATATTTAGGCCAAAATATTGTGCAGAATTCCCCTGATTTTTCCTTGCAAATTCATGATGCTTAGCTCGGGCTTCGGTAGAAATAACGTCTGCTACCCGAAACATCATGTTTTTATCCCACATAGCTGCCAGCCCAATGGCTTGAGGAAAAACTGTAGCTTCACCTGCCCTTGCTACACCATGCAAGCATTCATTCCACCAATTGTATGCAGGAATTCCCAAACGAGGTATCGCTACAGCATTATGCTGCATTTGGCTTATTTTTTCTTCTAAAGTAAGCTCTTTGATCAGTGATTCAAGGCGAATTTCGTTTGAAAGATTGGCATTAAAAAAATCTATTTTCTTTTGAGCAAATGATTCGAAGCTGAAGAATATAAATGCTAATGCACAGATATTTAACGTTTTGAATTTAGTCATACAATTAAAATGAAATTTTTTGGAATAGTTTTAAATACAAATTAAAAAAGATTTTAGCCATACAATTTGGACGTTAAGGCTTAGAATTATGGGTTTAATTAGCTAAAAATAAATTATAGAAAAATAAAAATACGATGCCCAAAATTGCTTTGGGCATCGTAGGTAAATATTTAGATGTACTGGTTTATCAAATTTTCCATCATCTCTTGTTTGCCACTAATCGGGCTAGGGTTATTGCTAGCGGCTAATGCTGCCAATTGCGATAAAGAAAGTTTCCCTTCTTCAAAAGCTTTTCCATCAGTAGATTCAAAAGAAGCATATCTATCTTTTCTCATTTTGGTGTAAGGAGATTTTTCCAAAATCGTATCTGCAGTAAGCAATGCTCTTGCGAAAATATCCATGCCACCGATATGTGCATAGAAAATGTCTTCAAGATCAGTAGAGTTTCTACGGGTTTTGGCATCAAAATTTACACCACCAGATTTAAAACCACCATTTTCTAATATAATAAGCATTGCTTCTGTGATTTCCATCAAGTTATTTGGAAATTGGTCAGTATCCCAGCCATTTTGGTAATCACCTCTATTGGCATCTATACTTCCCAACATACCGTGATCGGCAGCGATTTGCAACTCATGTGTAAAGGAATGCAAAGCCAAAGTGGCATGGTTTACTTCTAAATTAAGTTGGAAATCGTTTAAAAGGTTGTGTTCTCTTAAAAAACCGATTACCGTAGCAGAATCAAAATCATATTGGTGTTTTGAAGGCTCCATAGGTTTAGGTTCGATAAAAAACTTACCTTTAAAACCTATTGAACGAGCGTAATCTCTAGCCATAGTCAAAAATCTACCCATGTGGTCGAGTTCTTTTTTGGTGTTGGTATTAAGTAAAGACATATAGCCTTCTCTTCCACCCCAAAACACATAATTTTGACCACCCAATTCTACAGTAGCGTCCAAAGCGGCTTTCACCTGCGCACCTGCATGAGTTAAAACTTTAAAATCAGGATTGGTAGAAGCTCCATTCATAAACTTAGGGTTTGAGAATAGGTTAGCAGTACCCCAAAGCAATTGAACACCAGAATCTTGTTGTTTTTGCTTTACATATTTGGTAATTTCTTGAAGGTTTTTTTCCGACTGACTTACAGAATTGCCTTCTGGAGCTAGATCAAAATCGTGAAAACAATAAAAAGGAATGTTTATTTTGGTAATAAATTCAAAGGCGGCATCTGCTTTGTCTTTATGTGCTTGAATTGGGTCTGTGGAAGTACTCCAAGGAAAATTTTTTGTTCCAGGACCGAATGGATCGCCACCTGTTCCACAAAATGTATGCCAGTAAGCTACAGCAAAACGAAAGTGTTCTTTCATGGTTTTGCCCCTTACGACTTTATTTTCATCATAATACTTGAATGCAAACGGATTATCAGAACCTTTGCCTTCGTAAACTACTTTTTTGATAAACGGAAAATATTCTTTCGCGCCTGTAACAACTTTTAACGACATACTTTATAGAAATTATCGAATGATATAAATATTTAGGGGTCAAAAATAAATTAAATTATCGAACTAAAAGTATTTTTTTAAAATTAGCCTAAATAAAAAACAAGATTTTCTTAAAAAAGTACAGAAAACAAATTTTTATTATAATTTCTAGTCTAAAATGAGCAGTTGCAATAAACTTTTAAAACACAACTTAATAGAAAAGTATAAAATACAAAAACCCATTTCTAAGCCTTGAACACTTTGAAATGGGTTTTGTGGGTAATTTTAAAGAAAATCTAAATCTTTATTCTTTTTGTAAACTAAAGAGTTGAAATTATTTAATCTACAGCAGAACCTTCAAGTTTATCTTCTAATTTTCCTTCAGCTTTTACAGCGTCCTTGATTAATGTGTTATGATCTTCACGCAGTTGTTGGTGATCTTTGCGAAGTTGCTCATGATCTTCTCTTAATTTTTTTAAATCTTCTTGAACCTTTGGGTCATTGCAAGCAAACATACCTAAAGTAAGGGCAAACACATAAATAATATTTTTCATAGCATTGGAATTTTTATTTCAAAAGTATGTGAATAATTTTAATCAATGTAAAGAATGAGATTAATTTTCGATTAAAAGTTTTTGGAATGTGCTATAAAATTGTGAAAAGCTTTCAAACTCAAACTAGATTTACTTATAAATTAACTATTAAACATCTAAAGAAAATGAAAACAACAATCCTATTTTGAGCCGTCTACCTCAAAAAGCCAAACATCCAAAGGGGAATTCGGTTATTCCCTCCCGATTCGATATTGTCAATTGCCAAATAACTTGCTGGCAAATTTTTAATTTGTTTAAAAGTTTTATTTTTACCTCCAACTTCAAAAATATAAGAATTGTCTATTAAGAAATCTCCAGCAGGCGTGTAACTTACGTGATGTTTAGCCCTCAGTTGATTGAAGAAGAAAGTTTCTCTTAATTCCTGTTTCAGGCTTATCTCCGCATAATGCGTAAGCCAATGAAGTGTTTTCTAAGTAAATCATCTCAGGTTTTACAAGCATGTTGAGTCCTTTTTCATCTGAAATCAACGTATTAATAAGCCTAGAACGCTCTAAATAGCTAATAAAATCATAGATATGCTTCCTATCTACACCTACTTTGGCAGACAATTCAGATAAATTCGGCTTGAAAGGCACGCATTCACTTATTGCAACAAGGAGTTTTTTTATTTTTATCCCCGTGCTGTAATCTATACCTGCTACAATCATTAAATCATTTTCTATAATCAGATTGATTGTGTTTTTTAATTTTTCATAAAAGTTTGATTTATTCTCAAATGAAAACGGGTATGAGCCATTTTTCAAAAAGCTTTCGAAATACTTAAATGGCAAAAATCCTGTTTCCAACAAAGAATTTGCAATTTCAATGTGATCTGAGACCAATTCTTTGAGACTTAGCGCAGGAATTTTAATCTTTTCTTCATATTCCAAATACTCTCTAAACGACATCGTTTCAAGCATATAAATCATGGCCCTTCTGCTCAAGTCTCCTTTTGTTTTTGACATTTCGAGCACAGAAGAGCCTGTAAACATAACATGGAGCTCTGGATAAGTGTCATAAATATTTTTTAACTCGATTGACCAAGTTTCGTATTTGTGTACCTCGTCCAAGAAGATATACTTGCCTCCTATATTTACGAACTCATCAGCCAAATCCACTAGAGTGTTTGTAGAAAAGTATATATCGTCCATTGAAGCGTAAAAACCAACGCTTGAAGGAATATTTTTTTCTTTAAGCTTATGCAACAAAATGGTTGTTTTGCCAACACCCCTTGCTCCTGTTAAACCTATCAGCTTTTCGGTATCATCTATGCCTGTATGTAAGTATCGCTTAAAATCAAGTGATACATTTCTGAGAATTTTGTCTGATTTCCTAAACAACTTTTCCATAATTTGTAGTAATTTTCACACAAATATAGCAATTGTATTTTATTTAACACAAAAAACAATATTTTTTGTGTTAAAACTACTACAAAATACTAATTTGTATATTTTTTACCACAAATTAGTATTTTGTAGTAAAATTAAAACAAATTCATAGTATATTGTTTATCAACAATTTATAACGGTTTAAAATGAAAATATACAATAAATTTATGATTAATAAAATCAAAAAAAATCGATTTATTACTTAAATACTTGTTGAATAAAATTCACTTCCTACCTCTACACCCTTCGCTACAATATTTTACATCATCCCAAACTTTTTCCCATTTCTTACGCCACGAAAATGGTCGTTGGCAAACCACACAGATTTTAGTTGGTAAGTTTTCTTTTTTTATATTTTTCATTCTTCGTCTGCTTCTTCTTCTATTTTGGAGCGAGTGTGGGTTTTCAAAATGCGGTAATTTTCGGTTTTTACCAACTCATTTTTTCGATGTTCCCATATTTTATCTTTCCCAATTTTTGCATTTTCAGCCAAATCTACCACAGGTAAAGGATAATCTTTTCCGATTTCGATTCCTAACATTTGCTGATCCAAAACAGTAAGTTTCCACGGTTCATGGATTTGTACATTATCAAGTTTTGCCAATTCGGGAACCCATTTCCGAATAAATAAGCCATACGTATCGTGTTCAAGCGAATTTTTTACAGGGTTATAAATCCGAATCGTGTTTATACCCGTTGTGCCGGCTTGCATCTGAAACTGCGGATAATGAATGCCAGGCTCGTAATCCAAAAAAAGCTGTGCCAAATGATAGGCTCCCGTTCGCCAATCTTGCAACAAATGATGACACAAAAACGAAACCACCATAGCCCGCATTCTAAAATTTATCCAACCTGTAGCGTGTAAACATCGCATACACGCATCTATGATTGGCACACCTGTATGCCCTGATTTCCAAGCATTTACTAAATATTCGTTTTTTTCATAAATCAATAATTCATACCCTTTATTGATGCACAAATTTTCGTAACTGCATTCCATTTCAAATTTTTGGATAAAATGACAATGCCATTTCAATCGGGTTACACAGTTTTTGAAAGGACCTTTATTTTGTCTATTCTTAATATTTATGAGAATAAGTTGATAAACCAAACGAATGCTAAAGTTGCCCCAAGCAATGTAAGGCGACATTCGGCTACACGATTTTCGGCTGTAATGTGGTTTTGAAATGTGTTTTGAGTAATTTTCTCCACGTTCTTCCAAAAAACTTCTCAAATATTTTATTGCGTTTCGTTCTCCAGGTGGTTGAAATTGCGAACTGTAATCTTGGTATGATTTTTGGATTTCAACCGGTAATTCAAAATTGTTTTTAAAAGTGATTTCGTTTTTGGGTTTAAACACATTATCAAACGTTTGGGTGTGCATAAATCCATACCATTGTTTGTCCCAACCTGTTCGGTTTTTTCTACCTCTTACAATTCCATCTCGCTGAAATTCAGTCCATTGTATATTTTCGGTCTCAAAATATTTTTTAAGATTTTTATCTCTCTTAAACGTAATATCAATTCCACTTTCTTGGTAGCTATAAATATTTTTAACCTCAAATTGTTGGATAATATCTTGAAAAACCTCCATAGCTTCACCATAAAAAACAGTAACTTTTTGGTTGGTTTGGGTTAATGTTATATTCATATCGAGCACCGACAAATACTGAAATTGCAAATGCCGAAGCGAAGTATCGGGATAAGAAATAATACTAGGTTCAAAAATAAAAATGATTAGATAAGGTATGTTTTGTTTTTCAGCTTCAAAAAGTGCCGCATGATCTTGCGTACGCAAATCACGCTTAATCCAAACGATATTTAATTCATTTTTAGGCATTTACATATTTTTATTTGAAGCATTCCAATAATTAAAAAACGAAGGAAAATACCCTTTTGTGTTTGGAAAAATCCAATCTCGTGCTTCTTTTTTGCCTTCGTAATGTGCAAAAAGTGGATGTTCTTTAAAAATAAAGTCCCTGATTTGATATTCCTTTTTCAAGTCTTCATATTCGCCACAATATATTTGGATAGAAGAGATGTTTTTTGAAAGTTCTTTCACAAAATCAATGGTATTTTCCGAAACAGGAAATTTGTTGAAATGGCTTGGTTCGAGCAATAAAACTCGGTTAAATTCTTCGTTTTGATGCCAAATTGGGTCTAAATTATAAAAATTATAAAGCAAAGTGGGTTTTGAAACATCAATTTTTAGACTTGATTTTTGAGGTAAATTTGTATAAAAATCTAAGTTTGTCGTTTCTTTTAAAACCGTAGGAATGGGCATAGTTGCAATTTCCTCATAACTAACATCCAAAAACGTATTTGATTGATTTGTGCCTGCATATTTGTTGATATTTTCTTGGTTAGCATAATATTTTTTTGATGAATTTGCCCCACAAATCCATTGCCAACTGCACGAATTGCTCGCCACATCGGCATCTAACAAATAATAATACATCCATTTTGAAGGCAATCTCCAATCTGATTTTGCGATATTTGTAACCATGCTCGACACATACATCCGCACATGATTGTGCATATAACCCGTTACATATAAGGAATTTATGGCATCGTCAATGGCTTTAATCGTAGTTTGGGCTTTTACTATATTTAGCGATAATTCCCTATTTTCAACATCGGTTTGTTGAAATTTAATTTCCGTTTCTGCTAAGTAGGGTTTGGCAATTAATGTTTGTTGAAAATAATCTCTCCAAGCCAATTGCTTCAAAAATCCTTCTATTTCTTTGGGATTAAAACCCCGAGCAAGTACCGAATCATATATTTGTTTTGTGCTAATCACACCTCTCGACACGTAAGGCGAAAGTTTTGAAACATTTCCATCCAAAAAATTACGATTTCGGCAATATGTTATTGGATTTATTTCTTCAATAAGTTGTAAAATACTTTTATAATCTACCGTAAACACCATTTTTTATCTTTTACTAATTTTGTTGAGCGAAACCGAACGTTGTAGTGTACATTTGAATCTATCAATATCTGAACTGCGTTTTGCCAAATGTTTTTGACTTACGCCATCGTTTACCCGTTTCCGCCAAAGATTAAAAGATGTGCGTTTCAAATTATTTCGCATAATTTTAATCACATCAGCTTCAGTTGTACCAAACTGAATTTTTATAGCCTCAAAAGGTGTTCTGTCCTCCCAAGCCATTTCAATTACACGGTTTGTGTCTATATCTGTTAGTATTATTTTCATATTTTCATAAATTTGAAATTATGGCTTAATGTTTTAATTTTAAACAAATCAAAACTATAAACACATTATAATTCATGTAGATTTTAATTAAAAGTACTGTTAAATTAATTTTAATCTCTTTTTAATTAATTGTTTTATAATCTTATATAGTTTTGAATCCTAGTTTTAAAATTTTAATTTAATAAGTTATGAATTTATCTTCTGTACTCGACAATTTTCTATCTGCTCCTGTATTGTTTTTCTTTTTGGGGCTTTTTGCTGTATTGGTCAAATCCGATTTGGAAGTTCCCCCGGCTATTGCAAAATATTTCTCTTTATATCTACTTTTTGATATAGGTATAAAAGGAGGGGAAGAATTATTTCATTCAGGATTTACGCCTCAAATTATATGGATTATTGTAGCGTGTATATGTATGTCGGTATTCGTGCCTTTTTTGGCATACAGAATTTTAAGGGTTAAATTAGATCCATACAATGCAGGTGCGATAGCCGCTACCTATGGTTCTGTGAGTGCAGTTACGTTTGCTACTGCCCAAGCATATTTGGCTACTCAACAAATTCCTGCGGGAGGCTATATGGTGGCAGGTATGGCACTTATGGAATCACCTGCTATTATTGTAGGCTTATTTTTGATTAGGGCAAACACCAAAGATGATGGAGTAGATGAAGGTGGAAGCACTTTAGGCGTGCTAAAAGAAGCTTTTTTTAATGGCTCTATTATTTTGCTATTAGGTAGTTTGGTGATTGGGTATTTGGCAGGTGATAAAGGAGAATCTGATTTGCATTTCTTTGTAAAAGACATTTTTAAAGGTATGCTTTGCTTGTATTTGCTTGATATGGGTTTGGTAGCAGGTAGCAGAATGGGGGCTTTGAAAAAATCAGGTATGTTTTTGATACTGTTCGGCATTTTATTACCGATTTTTAATGGGGCTTTAGGTATAGGGATTTCATATTTATTAGGTTTGAGCGAAGGAGATGCGCTATTGTTTACTATATTGTGTGCAAGTGCTTCCTATATTGCTGTGCCTGCGGCTATGAGAATGGCTGTTCCTCAAGCGAATATGAGTTTACTTTTGCCATTGGCATTGGGGGTAACTTTCCCTTTTAATATCGTTATTGGAATCCCTACTTATATGGTAATTATTCAATATTTATTTAAGTAAAATTAATTAGGCTGTATAATATTGCTTCAAATTAATCTATAAACGATGTACCTAGTTTGTGTTTGCTTACTTGTTTTTCTTATATTTTTAGGCATATTCTTACCCAATAAAGTCAAATCTTGGGCTAGCATTGCGATTACTTTTTTGGTGGCTATTTTTACTTTAGTTCCTGTTTATGAAGTCGTTCAGACGGGGAAAGCTTTTGAAATAATGCTTATTGAGTTTCCTGTTTTTGGTATCTGTAATATAAAAATAGAGCTGTTAAATGCTTTTTTTATTCTTATTATTAATTTTTTGGCTTTTTTGGCTTCTATTTATGCCAAAGCTTATATGAAGCACTCTGAAGAAAAACCTTTTCATTATTCGTTGTATTTTCCTGTTTTTCACCTTTTTCACATCAGTATGCTCCTGGTAGCGAGTACTGAAAACTTATTTCCTTTTTTACTTTTTTGGGAGCTAATGTCTCTAAGCTCGTTTTTCTTGGTAATTTATGATTCTGAAAAACCTGAAGTTCAAAAAGCTGGGTTAAGCTACTTGGTTCAGATGCATATCGGTGTTTTATTTTTAATTTCTGGCGTATTTTATTTAAGTCATTTGGGATATGAATTGAGTTTTACAGGTTTGACAAAAGCCATTGGTGAAAGTTCAAATTGGGTGCTTATGGGACTTTTTTTCGCAGGCTTTGCTGTGAAAAGTGGCTTTGTGCCTATGCATAGTTGGTTGCCTTTGGCGCATCCCGCTGCATCATCACAAATTTCAGCCATGATGTCGGGTTGCATGACCAAATTAGGTATTTATGGTATCATTCGCATTATTATCGCTATGCAATCAGGTTTTTATGAAGTGGGAATGTTTTTAATGATTTTGAGTTTGCTCACCGCTCTTTATGGCATCATCAATTCGATTATGCAAAAGGACTTAAAAGCTATTTTGGCTTATAGTACGATAGAAAATATTGGGTTAATAGGCTTGGGTTTGGGTTTGGGCTGCATTGGTTTACACAACCATTTGCCTCAAATTACTTATCTTGGTTTTGCAGGCGCATTGTTTCATATTCTTAACCATGCCATTTATAAATCACTTTTGTTTATGGGCGCAGGTGCTGTTTATCGTGCTACTCATACACGTTTGCTAGATAGTTTGGGCGGCTTAATTAAGCAAATGCCTTATACAGGTGTGTTTTTTATGCTGGCTTGTGTAGCTA
>JAAFJZ010000469.1 GCA_013298205.1 Cytophagales bacterium | reverse complement strand
ATTTTTAATTTTAGTTTTTAGAGATGCCCTAATCTTAAAAATCATACTTATCTCTTTTTATTTTCTGCATGCTTAACGTTATAAATTCTTTTATACTCAAGACTCCTTGCGCCAAATTCATAAGTAAGCTAATGGGTTTATTATACGCTTCGCAATAATTCATAGCTTGAGCAATATGTGCATCATCTAGCTTTGACACCGCTTTCAGTTCAACCATTACATTTTCATTTACAAAAAAATCAACCCTTCTCGTCCTAACTAAAACGCTTTCGTAATAAACATCCATTTCCATCTCTCTTTTAAATCCTAATCCTTGTTTTTCCATTTCAATGGCTAAAGCAAGCTGGTAAATAACCTCTTGGAATCCGCTGCCCAAATAGCTATGCACTTTCATTGTGCAACCAATATTTTTTTGGTTGCATTTTCATATATCATCACTTAAATCCTTTATAGAATCTTAAAAAGCATAAATTATGATATTTATTTTATAAAAATCTAAGTCCTATTTTTTTCATAAAATCTGTTTATTCTTTTTTTTGGGGTAACATTCGTTGTTTTGAACCCCCCAAATGGGTTATTAAAATACATTTTTTTTGGTTTTTAATGACTTTTTTTATGCAAAAAAAAATCTTTTACCTGATTTTCCTTTTAATAAAAAAATAAATGTTAATTTTGTTTTGATTTACAACAAGTTAGCGATTTTGACTACTTAAAAAGGTACGATGGTAAAATTTATACGGATAGGAATAATAATGATTTTGTCATTTGCAATTAAAGGATTGGCTCAACCTACTATAACCGGTTTTACAAGTGGAAATCCGACTTGTAGACTTCCACTTACTGTTTTAACCACTCCAGGTACTATTTCTGGAGGTGGATTTGGCTCTATTTCAATTACGGGTGGTACATTTCCTTACACCTATACCTTAGTAAGAACATCGCCTCTTCCTGTTTTTTCTGATACCCAAACATCTACACTTACTAGCTTTAATTTTGCAAACTTAACCCCGGGTGCTTATACCCTTACAGTAGAAGATGCCAATACGGATTATGATCAACGCACTTTATCTATTTTTAATCCTTCTGCAGTAGCTGTTACTACTACTTCTGTTACGCCTGTTTCTTGTTTTGGTGGTAATAATGGTAGCGTAACTCTTTCTGCTTCTGGCGGAGCAGGATTTTATACTTACAGTGTTTCCGGGTTTTTATCCCAAGTTTCACCTACTTTTTCGGGTCTCTCACAAGGTGTATATTCCTATAGAGCTATAGACCAAAATGGTTGCTTATCTAATCCGAGAGCTTTTACAATCACACAGCCTCAAGCCATGACGGCAAGTTCAAATTCTCCTGTGTGCGAGGGTGCAAGTTTGACGCTTTTTGCTAATACAACAGTGAGTGGAGGGGCTTTTTCTTGGAATCACTCTCCTTATAATTCAGCTGTTCAAAACCCTGTTTTTAATCCAGTAACTATTTATCATTCAGGTAATTATACAGTAACGGGAATATTTGGTACTTGTACAACAAATGCGATTACAAATGTTATTATGTCGCCTTTGCCTGGTATTACAACCGCTAATTCAGCAAACAATTTGCAATGCAATGGCTTTAATGCCAATTGGCAAACGATGACAAATGCAGGTTTTTATCTGATAGATGTTTCTACCAATTCAGGTTTTACTACTTATGCTAATTCATATCAATTATTTAATGTTGGCAATGTAGCTTCTTATCAAACAATTGGACTATTAAATGGGCAAGAGTATTTTTATAGAATCTATTCAGCAAATAGTTGTGGAACGTCTTTGGGTTCAAATATAATTAGTACAACTACGAATGGTTTATTGATTTTACCCACCACCACATTAAGTGCAAGTAATATCAATTGCACAGATTTTACTGCGAATTGGAATTCCGCAACAGGAGCGACAGGATATTTGCTAGAAGTAAGCACGAATGCAGGATTTAGTTCTAATCTTTCTGGCTACAATAACTTGAATGTAATAGGAACAAACCAAGTCGTTTCGGGATTGCAAATTAACACAACCTATTACTATAGAGTAAAAGCCTACAATGCTTGCCAAACGAGTACAAGCTTCAATTTAGCACAAACGACTACAAATGGTTTGCTAATTTTGCCCACTACGACATTAAGCGCGAGTAATATCAATTGCACAGATTTTACTGCGAATTGGAACATAGCCACAGGAGCGACAGGCTATTTGCTAGAAGTAAGCACGAATGCAGGATTTAGTTCTAATCTTTCGGGTTACAATAACTTGAATGTATTGGGAACGAACCAAGTCGTTTCGGGATTGCAAATCAATACGACCTATTATTATAGAGTAAAAGCCTACAATGCTTGCCAAACGAGTACAAGTTTTAATTTAGCACAAACGACTACAAATGGCTTGTTGATTTTACCAACCACC
>JAAFJZ010000468.1:1259-2433 GCA_013298205.1 Cytophagales bacterium | reverse complement strand
AATGGAAGGTTGACCAATTCGATTGGGCTGAAGATTATGTTTACGGTATTGAAAAAGACTATCGCTTAGTGAAAACAGCAAAAGTAAGTTGCTATTTACACGGTGATGGTTTGGCAAAAGTAATTCACGGTGACGGTTTAGGTGATTTTGCTACTTCAAAAGAGTTCAAAGATTTATTAAAAGAAACTGACAAAACCTATCCGCAAGACAACAAGCAATTTGATGTCATTATTTCAAATCCGCCTTATTCTGTTTCGGCTTTTAAAGGACTGATGGATAGCGAAAAATCTGCGAAAGCATTTGATTTATATAACCGACTAACCGACCAAAGTTCTGAAATAGAATGTTTGTTTATTGAAAGAACAAAGCAACTATTAAAGGATGGCGGTGTTGCAGGGATTATTTTACCAAGTAGCATTTTAAGTAATACAGGCATTTACACCCAAACAAGGGAAATTCTATTTAAGCATTTTGAAATATTAGCTATTGCAGAATTAGGCTCTAATACCTTTATGGCAACGGGAACAAACACCGTAACCTTATTTTTAAGACGTAGAAATAATGCTGATGCTTACAATGTAGCAGAAGCCATCAAAAAATGTTTTGTATCGCTACTGGATGTTACGATTAACGGCATTGAAAAACCATTAGCAAAATATGTGGCTCACGTTTGGGATACCATTTCTTTTGAAGATTATAAAACACTGTTGCAGAAATCGCCTAATAAAAATATAGAGCAACACGATATTTATAAGGAATATACTAAAAAGATAAAAGCTAAGAATCAAGCAGAATTATTGAATACAATTATAGCCATTGAGCAAGACAAGTTACTTTATTTTATTTTGGCTTACCCTCAAAAATTGGTGTTGGTAAAAACAGGCGAAAAGGATGCAGAAAAACGCTTTTTAGGTTATGAATTTAGTAATCGTAGAGGAAGCGAAGGGATACACGCCATACAAAGAAGCAAAAGTATAGACGAGTGTACCGAATTGTATGATGCCGATAGTTTTACCAACCCAGAAAAAGCAAGCACCTATATCTACAAAGCATTTAATGGCGAGTTTGATAAAGAGCTTCCCGAAAATTTAAAACAAAATGTAAGCTATCACAACTTAGTTGATATGTTCACTTTTGACCGCATTGAATTTGAAAAAAGCATTTCGCTTTCTGC
>JAAFJZ010000468.1:0-1249 GCA_013298205.1 Cytophagales bacterium | reverse complement strand
TAAAAAAAAAATTAAAAGCCATTGGCCAATAGCTGTTTTAGGTAACATTTGCGATGTGAGAGATGGAACTCACGATAGCCCAAAATTCGTGAATAAAGGATATCCACTTGTTACTTCAAAAAATATAACTAAAAATGTTCTAGATTTATCAAACACTAAGTTAATATCTAGAATAGATTATGACAGCATAAACAAACGTTCAAAGGTTGATAAAGGAGATGTTCTTTATGCAATGATTGGTACAGTAGGCTTTCCTGTAATAGTTGAAACTGAAATAGAATTCGCTATAAAAAATGTTGCACTTTTTAAATTCAACGGCAATAAGATATTATCGAATAAATTTTTAAGAGAACTATTGAATTTTGAAATCATTCAAAATCAAATTGATTTTGAAATTAAAGGTAGTAGTAGAAAGTTTGTTTCTTTATCTATATTAAGAAACTTAAAAATACCTCTACCACCGCTTGACATTCAGAAAAAAATAGTTTCTGAAATTGAAGCGACAGAAAAGCAAGAGAACAAAGCATCTGAAGAGTTAGAAAAACTGAAAGCCGAAATTGAAAGTAACTTCAAACAATCTCAAGGTAAACTAAAACGATTGGATGAAATCTGCGAATTGAAAGCAGGTGATTTTGTAAAAGCGGGTGACATAAACAATACGTTTAGTCCAGAACTTTACCCTTGTTACGGTGGAAATGGACTTAGGGGTTATACAAAAACATATACTAATGACGGTAAATTTTCTTTAGTTGGTCGACAAGGAGCTTTGTGTGGTAATGTACATTTAGTTTCAGGAAAGTTTCACGCCACTGAACACGCATTAGTTGCTTATCCCAAAAATGATATAGATACAATTTGGTTACATTATCAACTTGTACTAATGAATTTGAATCAATATGCCACGGGGACAGCTCAACCAGGACTTTCAGTTATGAACCTTAACCCAATAGAAATTCCTGTACCGACAATTACGGAGCAGAAAAAAATTGTATCTCAAATTGAAAAGATTGAAAAGAAAATGGCAGACATCATTAAACAAATAGACTTGATGCCAAAACAAAAAGAGGAAATATTGAAAAAGCATTTATTATAATGCCAACTCTTTGCAGTCATACACATTTGCAAGCCACACCAGCCATCGCACAGACCAAAGCTTGCAAAAGAGTATGCCTGCCCAACCGCACAAGGACACTGCAAACTCGACACAACAGACCATTGACCGAAAGAAGGGCAGCCACTAACAGCGGTT
>JAAFJZ010000467.1 GCA_013298205.1 Cytophagales bacterium | reverse complement strand
AGTATTTATCAATATATTGACGATATATACCCCGATGCAATTTATCTAGGAAAGCTTGCTTTTGAAAAATTTGAAAAACAAGAATTTGAAAATCTGAACCTTTCAGAACCCGATTATGCCAAGCCTTTTTTTACCACGGTAAAACCTAAGGAAGTGAAATAAAATAGATTAAAACACATCTTCAAACTGTTTAAGAAAACGAACATCATTTTCTGTAAACAATCGCAAATCTTTTATTCTATATTTTAACATCGTAATTCGCTCAATCCCGACTCCAAAGGCAAATCCGGTAAATTCTTCAGGATTTATGCCACAATTTTTTAAAACTTCAGGGTCTATCATTCCGGCACCACCTATTTCTACCCAACCACTGCCTTTACAAATATTTCTTGAGCCTCCGCATAAGCTGCACCCTTTGGGGTTATTCATATCGCAAGAAATATCTAATTCTGCACTGGGTTCTGTGAATGGAAAATAAGATGGTCTAAAACGAACCTTTGTTTCTGGACCAAACATCTCTTGAGCAAAATAAAGTAAGGTTTGTTTTAAATCAGCAAAACTCACATTTTTATCTACAAAAAAACCTTCTACTTGATGAAAAACGCAATGTGCACGAGCAGAAATGGCTTCATTTCTAAAAACTCTCCCTGGAGCAAGCGTACGAATAGGTGGCTTAGAATCGGTAAATATTCTTACTTGTACTGATGAAGTATGCGTACGAAGCAATATTTTTTCTTGGTTGTTGACAAAAAAAGTATCCTGCATTTCTCTTGCGGGGTGATTATCTGCAAAATTTAAAGCACCAAAATTATGCCAATCGTCTTCTATTTCGGGACCATCAGATGTATTAAATCCTATTTTTTCAAAAATAGATATGATTTTTTCTCTTATCAACGTTATAGGATGCCTACTTCCTAAAGTTTCGGGTATAGAAGGTAAACTGATATCATATTCAAAACTTTCGGTGGTAGTTGACTTTTGCAAGAACTCTTCAAATAAAATTAGTTTCTCTTCAATTTCTTTTTTTAAAATATTGATTTCTTGACCTACAAGTTTTTTTTGATCATTTGGTATTTCTCTAAAAGCATCAAAAAGAGAACCCATTTCACTTTTTTTATAAACGAACTTAGTTTTGAATGTTTCCAAATCAGTTTGATTTTTAACATTAAATTCTTCAAGTTGTAGTTTGAGTTCCTTAATTTTGGTAAGCATTTCTTGTTATTCTTGAATAAATGAATAGGCTTTAAGTTTGTACTTTTCCTTTTTTACATGTTCACGCAAATTGGTCATAGTGCGCATTAAAGCATCTGAAAAAAGTATATTTACAACATCGGCAGGAATACCAACCGGGTCGCTATAATTTTGATAGTTAGCTTCAATATCGCCATTGGCAAGTTTAACAAATTTCCATTCTCCTTTGGCTACTTTCATTCTTTGAATACCTTCTTTTGCAGGAATAAAATCAGGCTCGAGAGAAAAATTAAGACTTAGGATTTTATCTTTTTTATTGTAAATTATGTTTTGATGGTAAATAGCATCTCTATTTCTAAATGGCCATGGAAAACTAAAATTATAATAATCATAATTTTCCATATCCGAAATTCTTTTAACAGTATGCAACTCTTTAATATCTCCTTGCCATTCATGAAAAGTAGAATGTTCTCTAAAAGCAGTGAAAATAGCAGAAAGTGAGGTTTGCTTAAAAGTGGTTTTTAATCTAAATTGTTTGATTCCTTTATTAAGAAATTCCCTTTCAGAAAGCTCAATTTCATTTTTGTTTTTAACAAACGCCCAATCTTTTTGAGCAAAAATCAGGTTGGGACCGATTACCCATACGAAAACAACAACTATTAATTTATTCACGATGTAAAACTAAGAAAGCTCTTTGATAATATAAAAAAAAGCAGCAATTCTTTTTTTACTAACTTATAATTTAAATTTTTTTTGAATTTTAAATTTAAAAACCAAGGGTTAACCCTTGTAAAATTCAAGAATTTACCCTTGGTTGTTTATATTTTCATCTTGTAATGTTGAACATATATTTTAAGTGAACTATTTTTGTTAAAATATAAATAAGTATTTTATGAGAGTTTTAATAGTAGATGATGAAGAAATAAGCACATTTATATGCTTACAAGTTCTGCTTATAAATGGAATAAAAGATGAGGTTTTTAGTTTTGCATCAGCTTCTAAAGCATTAGATTTTCTATTTTTAAATTCTACCAATAACACTGATGTAGATTTGATATTACTAGATTTGAAAATGCCTAATTTTAGTGGGTTTGATTTTTTAGATTCTTTAAATTTGTATGTCAAAAATCAAAATAATATAAAAGTTTGTATAGTTTCTAGTTCGATTGATACTGTCGATATTTTAAGAGCCCAGAAATACAACAACGTTGTAGATTACATAACTAAGCCACTATCCATTGAATCATTTAGTAGAATGTT
>JAAFJZ010000466.1 GCA_013298205.1 Cytophagales bacterium | reverse complement strand
GCTATCAAGCTTAATTTTAACGCCATTGGGGTAGATAATCTCCAAATCGGTTGTAACTGGTTGTTCTTTTTGAACTGAAAGAAAACCTTTGGGCTGGCTTTCGGATTTAATCTTAAGTCGCCAATACCTAAATGAGTAAACTGGAACTTGTCTAGCACGACAAAAATTAGTCATGTTGATAGTTGCTGTTTCAAATTCATTTACCAAATCTCTAAATTGTTGCTCTTTTGTCATAGCTTTGCTTTTAATGTTTTACAAAGCTAAGTAGTAGAATTTTAAAGGGGAAGATGGGGTTGGTCTAGCGGATACGATTCAAGTAATATAAGCAAATGTTAAATCTAGCACTTATTATTTGAATAATGTTTAAGATTTTTTTACTTGAATCTACATATAATTTTGCTGCTTGGTGAAAGTGGCAACGGTAAGTACAAATATTCAATTTATTAATAATGTTTACTGTAGCCCAATTTAGAACTGCACCTGTTTTCGTCAAGCTTTTGTTGAAATGATATATCTTATTCTTCGGTGTTAAAATCGTTATAGGTATTCGTCTTCATTATGTCTATTTTAAAGTTTTCATTGTCTGTTTTAGTAATAATAACGCTGTCAAAACCCAACTTGTCTAACTTTTCTATTGTCGCTAATTCTCCTTCTTTGAGTTCTAACACTTTTCGTAAAAGCCAGTCAGAAAGTGCTTTGTTTGGATTTGTCATTAATGCTTTAGCGTTTTCTTGACAAATTTGTTGCATCAAAACTTCTACAAAATATATTTTCTGCAACTCTATAATTTATGAAAGTAATAGAACTCTCACTTAGCAAACCTGAAAGTTTAGTAACTGGTGAAAATTTTTTGAAGCTATTTCCTGCTATCCGTTCCAATCTTTTTGTTCGTTCCTCACAAAAAGGATTTCCACTTCTATCAGGGCTATTTATCCATTCGTAATATAATCAAAAATAAATTCGCTTAATTGCTCACATTCTTGATTATATTTTAAAACAATTCTTGAAGTAAGTTTACTGACCCAATTTTCAATTTCTGCTTTTGACGATAAATTATTTAAGAAATTAAGATTTGAATTTTGAATGTCAAAACTACCCAAATAAATAGAAATATCATTTTTAAAACTATCTGCATAGTTAGTTTCAGTTTCATTCAAACAATTTTCCAAAAGCGATATTTTTTCAATTGGGTTTAACATATATCTGATATTAAATGATACTCTTTTGTTTCTTTGGATTTAATAATTATTTCTTCAAATTTTAAATTCTGAATTGGATTATCAATAATTAAAAAAGTAGGTAAGTCATTCAAATTTAGAACTAATGAAACTATATAGTCTTTCTTATATTCTGAAGCCATTTTGAATTCTTTTTCAGTTAATCTAAACCTACCTTTTTTCTCACGAATACCTTTAACTTCTGCTAAAAAAAAGGTTTCATTTACATTTATTTGAAAATCATAACCATCACCAAATAATCTTGCATCTTCTAAAATTCCATTTTTAAAAGTTTCAATTTCATTAAAATTATTCATAAAATACAATTCAGCTTCCAAACCTGTTTCTTGTAATTTTTTAAATCTCGATTTTACAATTGGTTTTACGTCAACAAATAAGCCTTTAATTTTATAATTTTCTTTTAAATATAATTTTATAATATCAGAGTACCCTTTTACATTTTCATTTCCAAATAAACTATCAATTAAATATTTTCTATGAATATAAGCATTGCCCTTTTGCCACCAACCTTTTCTGCCATTATTTGGGAAAAAATGGTCAAATAAATCCATTCTATTTTTAACAGTTCCAACAGTTTCTGCAATTCCAGTACTTACACAATATTCATAAAATAAAGTTTTAGTTTTATATCCAAATTGTTCTATAAATTCATCATTAAATTTTGATAATCCATAGCCAATTAGATTTAGAATTTCATAGTTTTCGTGTTTCATTATGCTACTAATTTTCTAATTCCGTAATCATCTTTTATTAATGGCACATTGTGTCCACCTGTTCCCATATTTGCAGTTAGGGTTGGGCAAACATTACTTTTGTTTTCTCTTGCATAAACTCGTCTCCATTGATAAACTGTATCTTTTGAAATCATTGATTTTTCAAGTTCTGCATAATATTGGTGGTCTTTCTTATAATAATAAATGTCGTCTTGTTTACTTTTTTCTAAAAAGTCGTGTATGGTTTTTATTAGCTTTATTGGTTTAGGAAATTCAAACTTTGCAAAATTTTTCACTTGTTTTGGGTCAAACGCAACGATAAAAATACGTTCTCGATTTTGTGGAACATTTGCGTGAGTTGCTGAATTTAGAATTTTATAAAAAACTTTATATCCTAATTTTAATTCTAAAGTTTCTATTATTGTTTTAAAAGTATTTCCTTTGTCTTGAGAAACAAGATTTTTCACATTTTCTAAAAGCACAACCTTTGGTTTGTGCTTTT
>JAAFJZ010000465.1 GCA_013298205.1 Cytophagales bacterium | reverse complement strand
ATGATTTAGTAAATCGAAAAAGAGAAAAGGAGTTTACTAAAATAATAGATGATGAAGAAATGAAATTCTTAAAGCTTGAAAATGAAACTCAAAAAAAAGAACTAGAATTATTAAAAAGTAAACATGAAATTATTACTCTAAGTGGTGAAATGAAAGAATTATACACCAACATGAGTAAAAAAGAGTTGATTTTACGCTTAAAAGATCAAGAAGCAAAATCTAATGGCATAGCACTTGAAATTGAAAAAAACAAAAGAGCTCACCAAGAAGAGATAAATGAATACATAACTTATGGCAGTGGAATTGTAATTGTAAGCTTGTTGGCTTTATTAGCAGTTGGGTTTTGGTTGTATAGATATCGTGTAAAAACAAACAATATTTTAAAAATTAGAAACAAAGAAATTTGGGATCAAAATATTAAAATAGAATATGCAAACCAAACTAAAGATAAGCTACTATCTGTTTTGGGGCATGATTTGAGAGGCCCATTTGCAACATTTAAAAATTTGATACAGCTTTTAGACATGAAAGTATTGACACAAGAGCAAACTGCCGAGCACATAAAAGGAATGAATGGCTTAGCAGAAAGTACTCTTTTAATGCTGGATAATACTTTAATGTGGGCTAGAGGACAAATTAATGGCGAGGGAATGCACCAAGAAAAAGTTTTATTAATTGATTTAATTAAAGAAACGTTCAACTTTTTAGATCAAACCGCTAAAATGAAAAAGATAGCTTTATTAAATAATATTCCTAACGATTTATATGTTTTAACAGATATTAATCAAATCAAGATTGTGCTTAGAAATCTGGTATCAAATGCAATTAAGTTTACCCCAAATGATGGACAAATACAGGTAAATTCTACCAAACAAAATAATAATTTAATTTTAGTTTCAGTAACGGATACAGGTGTAGGAATGAAATCAGAAGATGTAAACAAGTTATTTACCTCAGAGCATTTTACAAAACAAGGTACTAAAAATGAAAAAGGTACAGGGTTGGGTTTATTGCTTTGCAGAGATTATGTGGAAGCTAATGGAGGCAAAATAGAGGTTAGCAGCGAATTAAATAAAGGTACAACATTTGCATTTACAGTAAAATCAGCCTAATTTTATATTTTAATACACTATAAATTTATTGAATACATTAATGAAGCTAAAAACTATTTGCATCATATTACTATTACCTATTTTAAGTTTTTCGCAAAATTTACCAATAGAAATCAACAAAACTAGTTATGTTGACTCAACTAATAGGTATTATCATAATCTTTTTTTACCCGTGTATTTGTATCTATCTTTTTCTCCTAATGTGCCACCCACTCAAATTTCAACCAAAGATTTTTCAAATAAAAAAAATCCAATGGTTCCATTTTACTTTAATAAGCATGGTAAACAAACGATAAATCATTTTACAAACGATCAAAATGGTTCTCAAACTGTAGATTTTGTAGTTTATGCAGATGGTTTAGCTCCCAAAACGAATTCTTTTTTTGAAAATGCTAAAACTTACACCTCAAATGGAAAAATTTATTATTCCAATAATTTAATAGTTAATTTAAGTATGGAGGATGAAATGTCAGGCTTAGCTCATACATTTGTATCTATAAATCAATCTGATTATTCTGAATATTTTACTTCAATACCATTTGATTCGGAAGGTGAATTTACTTTGCAATATCTTAGCACAGATAATGTTGGAAATATAGAAAAGTCACATAAACGCACGTTTATAATAGACGCAACACCTCCAGAAACCTATCATAACATAGTTGGGGTAGCAGAAGGAAATGTTATTTCTTCAAAAACAAAAATATATCTAACCAAAGAAGATAATTTATCTGGTGTTTTTCAAACGTACTACCAATTAGATAAAGGACCTTGGGTTTTGTATACAAAAGGGCTTGTTCCCTTGGCTAATTTGAATGATGGTGATCATGTTTTGCGTTATTTCTCTATCGATCAAGTTCAAAATAAAGGCACTATCAATGAATATTCTTTTTATTTAGACAGTACTTCACCGATAATGGCAGCAGATATTATAGGTGATAAATTTATAGTTGGAGATAAAGTTTATTTTTCCGGTCGTACAAGAATGAAACTTACTGCTGTAGATAATAAATCAGGAGTAAAAGAAGTGAAGTATTCTATAAACAGTGACAATTATTCGGTTTACAAAGACCCATTTTATCTTCCTAACAAAATGGGATTTCATACAATAAGATATTTTGCTTTAGATAATTTAGCAAACAAAGGAACAGGAGTTGCAGATTCCGAATATGAAGAATATCAACATAATAGTAGTGTTGTTTATGTTGATTTATTAGGACCTAAATTAGATTTGCAACTCACAGGGCCAACTTTTAAAAAAGGCAAGAATATTTTTATTAACAAAAACACCAAAATTCAACTTATAGGAATAGATGGCGAATCAGGTTTAAAAAGTTTATCA
>JAAFJZ010000464.1:1104-2461 GCA_013298205.1 Cytophagales bacterium | reverse complement strand
GTCCATAAGGCCAAAGTCCGAAATACCCTTAGAGCCGTCTAGCGGAATACCGGCTAGATTAAGGCCAGCAAAATCTTTCATTTTGAACTCGCAGTTAAAAAGGGCTTGAAGTTCGCGAACCGCCTTACAAGAAGACAATCCATTGGTCAGCAAAAATAGAATAGTTGTTGCCAATAACGAAAAACGAACAGATTGGATAGAACGCATCATACAAGTTCAAACTTTTTTAATAAAACATTACGGCTGCAAATGTAAAGATTTTTTTCAAGACGATAGTTAGCCTTCCCTTAAAAAGTCTGCACAAGAACAAGCACATCCATTGATTTATCGGCTTGGGGCTTTTTCTCTCTACTTTTTGTCTTGATGCAGAACGGCTAACGGACAGGGCTTGGCGAAGGCGGGAAATTAGTATTCCGTCCGCCCGGTACCGATGATGATTGAAAAACTGATGATGAAGATAACAAACAAAAGCTAATTAGATATTCGTCTGCCCGATATGAAGCACAAAAAAATTACAAAAAGCCGAAGATAACTTCCGTCAGCCCGTATTTTGGCTCCCCCCTGTTAATGGCAGTTTTTTTAGTACGTTATGCTTTCTCCGTCTTTTGGAATAAACACTTTGTGTGTTAGTCCAATATTTGAAACTTCTTTTTGTAACTCTGCCCTTTTAGTTGGGCAATGGTTAACAGCTTCTAGGTGATTTGCCAAAACTTTATTTGGTGCATTTTTTACAAATCTCAAAATATCATCCATACGCATTAACAAAGGTTGAAAAATATCCAACTGGGCTGTGCCGCAAGCTACTACTGCGATGTCTGGTTTTAGTTGTGTTAATACTTTATGAACATCATCTGTATAAATAGTGTCGGCACTTAAATAAATTGATTTTTCGTTGGGTAGCTCAATGTAAAAGCCCATTACATTCCCCATAGGTTTTGCGACAAATCCATAACCGTGAACAGCTGGGATGCCTTGAATTTTACCGCCTAAAAAGCTGGTATCCTTCCAATATTCTACTGTCTGTATTACGTTTAAACCTCTTTTTTTAAGTGTTGCTTCATCTTTTATGCTACAAATAATAGGTATATTTCTTGATTTTAAAAACAACTCTGCTTCCTTGTCTAAATGGTCGGGATGCAAATGTGTAATTAAACAATGGGTCGCTTTGTTAACAATACTCATTGCATTGTTTGGCAAATCTACAATAGGGTTTTTTTTGGGCTTAAATCTGAATAATGTAAATGTTGGTCCTGCTGTTCCCTTTTTGCCTAACATCGGGTCAACTAAAATTATTTTGTCGCCTGTTTCTATAACCATTGTGGCGTTGCGTAAGTGATGTACTTTCATTTTGTTTTTT
>JAAFJZ010000464.1:0-1091 GCA_013298205.1 Cytophagales bacterium | reverse complement strand
CCTAAATAAGATGCAATGTGATATTGAGGAATTTGCTTTAACCATTCAGGTTTATTTTTCATTATGTCAAGGTACAGTTCTTCGGCAGTGTTTGCAAAATGTATGAACTCATCATTTTCATTTTTTGCCACCAATCTTTGAAAAATAGTTTCAATAAAAAGCTTACCACAGTCGTACTTATTGATAAAGTCTAAAAAACTATGTTTTGAAAGAACCCTTACGTTTACATCTGTTAAGCACTCTTGAAATTTTTTAGTTGGGGTAGAATGTGTGAATGAAGAAAAGTCAGTAATAAATTCTGTGTCAATATAAAAGTTAATATTTTTTTCTTTGTCCGACGAAGCATAAAATTCTCTTACTATACCCTTATCCAAAAAACGTAATTCTTTTTCGGTTTCCCCACATTTCAAAATCAATTCATTCTTTTTATATTTCTTGTTTTTAAAAGTCCCGATAAACTCTTCTAACCCTTCTTTATTGAAAGGAAATTCGCTACTGAAAAAAAAGAATAGTTTGTCTGTTTCACTCATATTCTGTTTTGCTTTTCATTTTGGGTTAGCAGTTTTAGGGTGTCGCAGCAAAATTGCCACTAACATCGGGGGCTTGGCGCAGGTGGGGCAAACCAGCACAAAGCTCCAAGTTTGCACATCTGCCCGTCTTTTCGCAAACATAATGTGCTTGTTGCACAACTTGCTTTTCAAAAATACAAAACTAATTTCATTCTGCAAAAAATGCCAAAAAATAATGCAGGTTTTCCGCATCAAAATTTAGGATAATAATTTCAAGAGATAGAGGTTGTCTTGGTGGGCTTTTTTTTGTTTTCTTTTTATACTTAGTCTTCCCTTAAAAAGTATATAAAGTATTTATTATAAGAAAACTAACCAATATTTTTACCTTCAAAATCTCTTAATTTTTAGCCTATTTTGTCAAATAACTGGCAAAACCTCAAGGGCTTCTTACGGCCTGCCACGCTTCATCTCTTACATCTGGCCTTTTCAATATTTCTTCTTTTTCTACAATCCTATTGGGGCGTTCCCGCTTCGCGGTCGTTCGTCTTTGGGCTTCGCTTCGGTGCTACGCACTAAACCCGC
>JAAFJZ010000463.1 GCA_013298205.1 Cytophagales bacterium | reverse complement strand
TAAGTGTTTTACTTCTATCTGTATATATTACAATCACTAGCACATCTATTCCAAGTAAAATTAGTATCAAAGAAATACCAATTTACTTGTGGTTTGTAGGGGCAATTTTTAGTCTATCAGGATTATTGATTTATTATTACGCAATTCCACGCTTAGGAATTTCTCAGACTATAGTTTACGGTCTTTTATCACAATTGTTTTTTTCTGCATTGGCCTCACATTTTGGTTGGTTTGGTATGCCAATTTATGCTTTATCTATTCAAAGAATTTTTGGGCTTTTACTCATATCATCAGGTGTTTTCATTTTTTCAACTCAATAATTATGGACGAGAATATCTTATATCAAAACATTAACAACCTTACAACTCTTTGGAAAGAAGCGGTTACACCTAACGGAAAATATACATTTGAAAATAAACTTCATTTGGCAGTTTGCCATAATAGTGAATGGCCAAACCGTCTTTGGTCGAATGATTTTCTAAATGAAAATTTATTGAACAATGCAGTGGATTTAATTGAAGAAACCATTGAAAATATCAATTTAAGCATTTTTTTACCACTAAATAAAGGTAATAATACCGATATCCAAAACTTACAAAATGATGGGCACTTTATCACTCTGTCAAAGCAATATGGAATGTTTCTAGAACTAAAAGAGTTTGATTTTAAAGATAGCGTTATCAAATTTCATAAAGTAACAAATGAAAAAGACGCTTTAGTTTGGGAAGAAAATTTCAAAGCTACTTTTAATTATCGGATTATTTCTGACCAAATATTACTCTCATTCAAAGGGTACAATTGCTTTTTAATTATGATAAAAAATCAGATAATAGGTTGTTGTATGTGTTTGGCCTTAAATTCAGAATATATAGGTTTTCACTCATTTGCAATTCACCCAAAATTTCAACGCAAAGGCTTAGGAACAATCACTATGAAAGCTTTTTTGAATGAGTCTGTCAAAAATGGATTTAAATACATCGTTTTGCAATCTTCTGAAAAAGGACATATTTTATATAAACAATTAGGGTTTAATGACCAGTTTTTAATGTTAAATCTTGGACTGCAATCAAATGAGTAATGGGACACGTATTGCTTTATCTGTTATTATTCTTTTATTTTTTCAATTCAATATTAGTTCAAGCTCAAATTGAAAATGTAGTTCTTTCACCAAATACTGTTGTAAACAAAGCGTATTTCGGTTTGCTATCCAATATTACAGTATTGACGGATAGTTCTAACGTTCCAATTATAACAATGGGAAGCGTAAGAATGGGTCTGTTGGTAAATCATACAATTAACAAAAGATTTGCAATAGAATCTCAGGCCGCACTTCAATTTAGCAATAAAAATATTATTTCAATACCTGCATTTGAATTTTTATATAAACTCAATTCATCTCTTCAAATTAGGGCTGGACATTTAGTAACTCCAACGACCACAACACGACCTAATCCTATTACTTGGGAAAGTCAAGTAGAAACATATACACAAAGTAGAATTATTGGCTCAAGACATGGAGCATCGTTACGTCTTAAAATTTCGCCTGATTGGTTTGTAGCTACCTCCCTCCATTATCAAAATACTACTTGGGCTACTCATCTAAGAATAGATTATAAAACTCATCGATTGGCGGGCTACTATCAAAAAGATGCTAACTATTTTATTTCATTAAAAAGCAGTGTGAATAAATTTGAAAATATTATTAATTTTAACAGCATTCAAAATGAACTTGCAACTTCTATATTTTTCAAACTAACTGAAAGGTTTACCATATATTCAGATTGTAATAGAAAATTTAAATTAGAACAAACAGACATTTTAATATTAGGACTTCGTTCTTATTTCAAAGCTAATAAACTACCAATTGCAGGTTTTTTCGGAATGCATTATGACTTTATACAAAAATCTTTGTCAGGAGAATTTTTTATACACATATTGGAATTGAAAAAAAAATAAAACGCCAGCAGGTAACATGGTATTGCCGCTAGTGGGGCAGACGGAAGTTATTGAACAGTAGTAATTCTATGAAACTTTTGTGCTAAATTTGAGCAGAAGTATTTCAAAATCCCCACCATCGGCAATACCTATCCGTTATCTGACAGTCAATAAAAAACACTCATAAAATTCAAAAAATGGCTATAAAATACAACACCACGACGGGCGCAGCACACATAAACAGAAAAGCAATTATACTACGAGACATGGTATTGAAACCAAGACTATCGGGCATGAATTGCAAAAAATGCGGGGTTGATTCTGTCATTAATTTTGAGCAACACAAAGGTTTTCCAGGCTCTGGTAGTGTTGATTGGGTACTTGATGCGTGTTGCTACGAATTTGAGCAAAGAATCTATGAAAAGTTAGGCGTAAACCGCTAATTGGCGACTTTCGACTATCTGTTCTCTCAAAATATGATTCTTCACAATAAGCGACTCCACTTCTTGAAGACTATCGTAGTGCTGCCACGTGAATATTTTGTG
>JAAFJZ010000462.1 GCA_013298205.1 Cytophagales bacterium | reverse complement strand
CTTTTGAAGCATAGGTATGAATGGTTGAAACATTATTCTCTAATTTTATTAAGTTTAGTAAACCCAATAATGTAGATAAAGGAGCTTTTAAATCATGAGAAGCGCTGTAAACAAAATTATCTAATTCTTTATTGGTTTTTGCTAAGGTAAATGTTTCTTTTCTGAGCGATTTATTTAATAAAAATAGCTTTATATTCGATTTGTGATGCGAATTGATTAGGTAATACAACATCAACATCACAATTGTAATTGATGTGAGCAAGCTAAAGTAGTATTCTGCTAAAGAATAGGATTTGCTAGGTTTTGAATTGGTTAAAAATGAATAATCAGTTATTTCTAAAAAGGCTATACTTGCTAAACATGCAGAAATACATAAAATAATATACCTTCTTTCTTTTATAGAAAATAAAATAAAGCTTGCACAAATGCAAGGAAACCATAAAAATTGGTTTCCAGATTCCCTTCCTAAATTTGAAGCATTTATAGATATTCCTAAACTTGTAACAATAATTAAAAGCGTATTAGCAACAGCAAATCTTCCTTTATTTAAAATTTGCAAACCATACAAATAAAAAATTAAGCTTGCTAAGTCAACCAAAGATTTAAGCCATTGATTGTAATATAAATCTAAAATAAAAAATGTTAAAATAGCACTCATTGCTATGAAGATAATTCTAAAAGAAAGTATAACTTTCTTCGCTTCGGCATCAAAATTTAAACTTTCTCGAAAAAAAGGTCTTAGTTGATAGAAATTTAGTTTAAAAAGAGACCTTTTAGTTGTTTTTTGAAAAGACATATTCTTTAAAATGCTTTTTAAATTGGTTTTTATAATTTTCTTTTAAAGCTTCGTCCTTGATTACGAATAATTTAACAAAACGAATAAATCTTTTTTAAGAAAAACTTTTTAGGGGTTTATTTTAGAATTATGTTTAGAGAATTATTTAGACTTTTAAGATTTTACTGACTTTTAAAATAACCTAAACAACAATATCAATACAAAAGCAATAATAAAAAAGATGAATATAGGTAGAAAGATATTTAATATTGATTTCCATATTGAAAATTTTTGAATCTCAGACAAACCAATAACCGATAGAACGATGGTGTAAATCTCAAAAAAAAATTCTAATATCATACAGCCATATACAATAATGTTTGAAGAGGTGCCTGCGCTAAAAATATCGCCATCAGCTTTATATATTTCTACTCCATAAATACTTATTTGAGGTATAATTAAAATTAAACAAATGATAGAAGGTATTTTTGCGTAGACAAATATTCTAAAAACAGCTTGGGTGCTAGATGTGCCTTTTAGGAAATCTCCAGTCCAGCTTACTAAGCCTGAAAATATATATAAACCTATCCAACCTATAATTCCACCTACGAAAATGCAAGCTAATATAATAGAAATAAGAGAGGTTTTATCGCCTAAGTTTCGCATCGATGCAATGCCAAATCCACTGGAAATTCCTGATAAAATAATTAATAACAAATAGTATTTTTCATAACGATTTTTATTAATGTAGTTAAAAAATTGCCTAGGAGAGGTCAAAATTTTATAAAGTAGTTCTTTTGTACTCCAATCAAGAATTTCAGTTTTCGTATTTTCAATCATAACATTTTGCTTGGGTTAACTTCTAAAATATAGAATTTTACTTAAATTTATAAACTTAATCTTTAATACAAACCTAATAAAAATTTCAATATTTAATTTTATTAATAAAAGTGGCTCATAATTTTATGAAGTATATCCAGCAAAACTAAAGACTTTGTAAATTAAAAATGGGCTTTTTTAAATTATGATTGAACGTTTGATAAAAAATTGCCATATTGTAAAAATATGAAAAATGATGAAGCGTGAGGGATTGAGCGAAAAGCCCGCAGGGAGGCACGAACGAGGACTTGCAGCGATAGCCCGACACGAAGTGGCACGCCCAAATATTTGATTTTTTAATTCAGCAACAATGCAAGTTGTTTTTTAATGTAAATAATAAATAAAAGTATGAACCCAAATTATAATAAATTACGCAGTAAAGAACATTTTCATATTCAAAAAGTATCAGGTAAAACGATTAGAAAATCTCTATTGCAATTTATCCAGAAAGACAAACCTGATTTTTCTGAAGATAATGAAATCCCTTTGAATGTGCTAAATTTGTACAGAGAAAAATACATTTCAGAATACTTAACTAGCCAAATAGGGGAGCTTACTGCATTAGAAAAAAATGTTTTGTCGACTATCAATGAGGAGTCTTTACTTTCTGATAATCTTGATGAAACGAATATTCAAGATTTGACTTTTGGGCAAAGAGTAGCTGATAAGGTAGCAAGTTTTGGTGGAAGTTGGAAATTTATTATTTCATTTGGCGTTTTTATCGTGATTTGGATTTGTTTAAACGCTTTTGTTTACTTTAATAAAGGCTTTGACCCTTATCCTTTTATTTTACTCAACTTGATTTTGTCTTGTTTGGCGGCTCTACAAGC
>JAAFJZ010000461.1 GCA_013298205.1 Cytophagales bacterium | reverse complement strand
TTTAAAAATATCCAAAATTTTATCAATATGATTTATTTATTAGGTAACGATTTTCAGTTTTCCACTTAAAATGGCGAAGAACCATAAAAAATATAAAATTATCCAAACTTTTCTATGGGATTTTAAAAGATGAATTGCAGTTAAAAAAAATAATAAATTTAAAGCTAAAGCACTTGTTTCTATCAAAAAACTCTGCCCCCAAAACAAACTATGCGGATTACTTAATAAACCAGCCGCTAATATGCCTGAGGTATAAACTTCAAAATTAAGAGCCCTAAAAATAAAATAAGTTAAAAATAGAGAAAATATTAAATGTAAAATACTTATAACCCTTCCTGATGCTTCAAGGCTAAAATGTGTAAAATCATAAGTTTTTAAAACTAAGAATTGATAATAAGGGAATTCAAATGGGATGGTCCAAGGAGGGCCTAAAACTGGTGTTTTATAATTTAATTCAAAACCATTTTCCAAAAAATAACTTACAGTTAGTGCAGTTTGAGTTTGTCTAAAACCGTGATGTCCAGTGATGGGTCTGGTCAAATCTTGAAAAAGTATTACTAAAGAACTTATAAACACGATAATTAAAATTATCAATAAATTTTTGTGGTAGTTCTGTAAAATTTTCATAAGTTTTTTTAAAAATTCCTGCGTTGATAAAGACTTCCTCTCCTTGGTCTGTGGCACACAGAACACTATAAAGGATGTTTTGGTAAGTAATTGGTTATGTTGTTTTAAATATCAGGCCAATTATTAGGATTACTAGAGGTGTGAATAATGGCTATAATCTTGACGTGTTTAAGTAGGTCATCAATGATGAAATGAATTAGAAAAGGAAACCCATTAACAGGTAAAGTATGTACGTTTTTATAGCGTATTTGTGCCATGCGAGGGTGTCTGCTTAGAGGGCTTACTGTCTTTTTTACAAGTAAATAAAATCGTTTTCCGAGTTTTTTATCTATTTTATAATAATAAATCAGATGGCTATATAAGTCTTTTTTAGCATCTTCATCAAAAATGATTTTATAAGAACTCACGATCTAGTGTATTTTGTAATTCATCCCAAGCAATAGATTTGCTTTCATCTCTTTTCACTAATCTTTCATCAATAATAGCTTTATGCCATTCTGGGATTGTTTCAGTTTTTTGTATACCCTCGTTTTTGGCAAAAGCAATTATTTCCAGTTCTTTTCCAATATAACTTTTGGGTACATAGAAAGATACATTTACAAGCTCATCGCTTGGCGTTACTTTAGTGTGAATCATAGCTGTAAATTATTTATACTCCAATCTTATTTTGGCGTGTTGTATTAAGCCGTCAATAGAGTACATTATACAAGATTTATCTTCAGTAGATAATGTTTTTCGCTTTTGTTCCTCACCAACAAACATTAATAGAAATACTTTCACAAATATAATCAAAATAATGTATTTGTTAAAGTATGTTACGAATTATATAACATTATCCTTATTTTATATTGATATGAAACTAGAAAGAAAATAAGGTTTATTGACAAACAATATTCTTGAAGCCAATTATAGAAACTTTCCCTTTAATTTTGACGAATACTTAAGTAAATCGTGGCTCAATGGCGAGCTTACTGTGTATGGTCTAACCCTGTGGCAGGTGTCCTCACCTGCCACTTTTCTTACTCCGTGGCACCTGTACCTGGTCGAAGTTTGAGCGTAGCGACAACTTCGACCTAAAATAAAGGAGGTTTTCAACTTCCGAAACTCATCTTTCGGTAGTATAGTCTAAATGTAAAAGTCTTGGTTTGGTGTTTGGTGAGTAATTAGTTTAGGGATAACATGAGCTTCTATTTTTGTAATAGTGTTTTGTTTTAAACCAATGATTACAAGCTATGAGGGTCAATAACTTGTAAACCACTGATATTTTTAAAATCACTATCGCTTGTAATAAGTGTAAGATTATGAACGATAGCAGTTGCGGCCATAATAGCATCAGGTGTTTTAATTTTTCTGCTTCGTCTAATGCTAACACATTGAGCCACCACAGCAGGAGTAAGAGCTAAAATGGAGGCATCTTTCACAAATGCTTTTACAATCTGTTCTTTGCTTTTGTCGGGGTTAATCCAAGACAAAGCTTCAATCTCTGTAATCACAGAAATGGTAGGAGTTTGGTCAAAAACTTCTGCCATAAAATCCATTCCTTTTTCGGTAAAAAGGCCCGAAAAGTAATTTGAAATCGCATTATTATCTATTAAATATTGTCCCATTCTTTACGCATTTGTTGGGTATGTTCATTATATTAAACCGATTTTTTTATATTACATATTTTAGTATTTTTGCGAATGAGAAAACTGGAAATTCAATCGATGACGACCTCTCAGATAGAGGAGACATTAAAATCAAAAGAAGATTATAAAATTGCCGCAAGGCTCGTTTGTATTTTACCACTCACAAAAGGGCAAAGTAGTAGACAAGCGCAGGAATTACTTCTATTAAGTCATAATCAAATATGTATTTG
>JAAFJZ010000460.1 GCA_013298205.1 Cytophagales bacterium | reverse complement strand
TTGCAAATCGATATGAATTGCTTTTTTCAAGTTTCATTAATCTTAAACCTACAAATCAAGAACAAAGTGGGAAAGCAACTTTGTTTTTAGAGTTGGATAACAATTATAAAAACGAAGGCATTGGCTACAAAATTACTTGTATTGGCATTCCTATAGATAGCGATTTAATAGATTTTGCTGCATTTCAAGATACAAGAGAAGCAAAAAAAGAAATAATGAGTATATCTCATAAACTTCAATTATCAAAATTTTCACAACAAGGTTAGTATTATGAAATACACAAAATTAGTTTTTTTAATTTTACTTTTAGTTACTTGTCAATCTAAAAATAATGCTAAGACCAAAGATAAAATTGTCCTTACTTTTATTGTAGACAGTCCTTTGGATTATATTGAAAAAAAGGAAAATAAATATTTATTGTCAAATGAGTTTGTTGAATTCCTGTTACCTTTTGAAAATAAAGACTTAGAACTCAAGGTAATTCCAAATATAGTAATTGCACAAATTGGCTCAACAGAAATAATTGATTTTTCTAATGAAAATGATAATTTGCTCGGCATAAAACCAAAGATAGAAAAATTAAATGAAAAATTAAAGGTAAAATATTCTGAATTTGATGTTCCCCAAACATTTAATAATATTCAATTAGATACTTCATATTCTTTGAAAGAGATACAAAAAATTATATCTCCTAGTCAGGAAAAAGATTCAATAATATTATTCCACTTTAAAGGCAATTCTTTTGACGTTTTACAAGAATCCAACTTTATTTCACAAAAAATTAAGGATTCTGATTCATTTCATAATACTCTTTCTGAATTATTAATTCAATATCCAACTTTTAAGATTTTTGTCTTATTTAAAATTGACTTGAAAAAGATTATTAAAGAGGAAAAGATTATTAAAGTGGTAAAGAAAACACAACGTGACTCTAAGACTACGCTGAAAAACAAAAAAAAGGAGAAATTAGGTAAAGCTCAAGATATTCAGCAACAACAAATAGGAGTTAAATCAGATTTAGAAAGATATAAACGTATAAAAAAATTACTTTCAGGTGGGAAAGCGAAAAAATACGAGGAAAAAATCTTGAGAGCCGAGGCTGAACTGAATGAATTAAATGAAATTTTGAAAGATTTAGAAGAAGAAATAAATACTTTGAATGGGCAACTTGGTTTGGCAAATGAAACTATTAAAAAGGCCGCTATTGAAAATAATGCCTTAAAGAATGAAATTGATTCTTCAAATCAAAATTCAAATCTAACTAAATATGAAAATAAAAGACTAAAAATTCAGCTAATTCAAAATGAAATTTCAACTTTAATTGAAAAAGGGAAAAGAGCTACTGAATTGGTTTCATTAGATGAGACTGGCGAAATTATTATTTATAAAATTGATAAAAATGGCGATAAAATTCAAGTCAAAGGTCTTCCTGGTTTAGGTATCCCTAAAAACACTTATAATGAACATAGGAAAGATGTTAAAAATGCGATATGCGAGTATTTCTATTTAGCAAGACAAAGGGCAGTTCAAAACAATTTGGAGTTGGCCGAAATCCAAATAGAAACAGAAAAACTTCGTGGTATTTACTATAAACTTTGTAAAAAGTCTTATGTACAAGAAAACTATTTTGACAATTATATTGACTTTTTGAATGCTTGTAAATAGAACATTGTATGCAATTTAATCCCTCGTCCCTCGTCTCTCGGCTCTACCGCGAGACGACCATGAAATAGAACCTTTGCCTATATATGCTCGCTCCAAACGCTTGGTATATTTGAGGACGCGGGAGAGAATTTGAAAGGTTTATATGGCCGCAAGCACATTTACCACAGCCCCTCGGTTCTACCGGGTGATTGTAGATATGCAAATAGTATAATCCTTCGTTTTTTTATGTACGCAAGATGGTTATTTATAATGATTAATTGGCGGAAATGAGCGAGTACGGGGGCAAAATCCTATCAAAGAGAAAGAGAAAAATTTAACATTTTTAAAACCAATGAATCACAATTTGAAAAATTGCATCTCTATGCTCGGCGTTTTAACCATTACTTTTCTATCAAAGGTAGCGAGCGCACAAACTGAACCTAGCCAAGAGAAGCCAAAAGTACAGTCCAATTTTTCAAAAATGATGGACAACATTGCCTTCTTCAAGTTAGAGCTCGATGAGTCTGAGAAAGCCACCTTCAAATCAGGAATAGGCGAATATGTAGAGTTTTATCCCTCTACTATTACTGACCTAAAAAACAACCAACTTACGCAAGGGTTAAAAATAGTTACGCTATATGACCCCACAAATAGAGAATTTCTTCTTGGGATTAAAAGTGGATTGGTTAACGCTATGGATGAAGGATTTATGGACGTGGATGAAATCCAAGAATTGGTAAATTTCTTTGAAAAATTCGTCAATCCAAATTTAGATTTAGATTTAGAAAAAAAGAATACCGTTACTTATGGTTTCAGAAGTAAAGAAATAGAAATTAATTTGGTGAT
>JAAFJZ010000046.1 GCA_013298205.1 Cytophagales bacterium | reverse complement strand
TCGTTCATTTGACCAAATACCAATGTAGCCTGTGATGTAGCCAAATCTTCTTGCTTTACTTTGCTTAAGTCCCATCCGCCTTCTTCCATTGAATGTTTAAATTCTTTACTGTAATTAATTACATCAGATTCCAAAAATTCTCTCAAAAGATCATTGCCTTCTCTAGTTCTTTCACCTACACCCGCAAAAACAGATAAACCAGCATAAGCTTTGGCAATATTATTTACCAACTCCATAATTAAAACTGTTTTACCTACACCAGCTCCACCAAATAAACCGATTTTTCCTCCTTTTACATACGGCTCAAGCAAATCTATTACTTTGATACCTGTATATAACACTTCAGAGGAAGTAGAAAGCTCATCAAATGTAGGTGCTGGACGGTGAATAGGATATTTTTTATCGCCTTTGGGTTGTGGAATACCGTCAATTGCCTGACCAACTACATTAAACAAACGACCTTTTACATCATCTCCTACTGGAACAGAAATAGGAGTACCTAAATCAATAACTTCCATTCCTCTGCTTAAACCATCTGTCGAATCCATAGCAATGGTTCTAATTCTTGACTCGCCCAAATGTTGTTGGCATTCTAAAACAATTTTTTGACCGTTTTTTTTAGTAACTTCAAGACTATCAAATATTTTTGGAACTTTAGAGCCTGCGCCTTCAAAACTTATGTCCACTACTGGACCGATTACCTGTGTTACTTTACCAATGTTAGCCATTGCGTGTATATGATTGTTATTGAATTGAATTTTTATAAAATGTTTGCAAAGGTAGGTTAAGGATTCGTATTGAAAAAATTTTTTGTATATTTATTTGATAGTTTTAATCGGCAATGTAATTATGAGAAAATGCCAAATCAATTAATCTACTTTTAGGTAAGGCTTGATTTTTTCAATCCAATTATTATTTAATGGTATAATATTTGAAAGCTCATATAAATTTAAAAAGTTGCCATGCTGTTTGCGGTAATTGATTATAAAATTTGCTTTTTTAGAATCAAAATAAGGATGTGAAATGAAATCTTGGTAGGTTGCAGTATTGATATTTAGCTGATTAGGAGTGAAACCTTTTTCTATGTAATGGCTTTGAGCAATATCATTACCAAGCAAACTATCTAAGCCATAAACTTCTGAAAGTTGTTTTTCTGATACAAAACCGCCCAACTTATTGCGATATTTAATTATTCTTGATGCTAAAACTTGCCCAATTCCATTTATTTTCTGCCAATCTGTTTCATTCATTAAATTTACATCCTTTATCAACGAAATCGTCTCATTGGCTTTTATAGATTTTGAATCAAATTTGTTATCAAAAATTTTCTTTTCGGGTAGTTTAATTTCAATGTAAGGTTCTAGTTTTTTGTACGTAAGAGCTGGGAAATCATAAATTTTGAGTAAATCAGCTTTTTTATAGAATTTTCCTCCTTTTTCTCTAAATTTAATAATCCTTTTACACATCCAATTTTCTATTCCTAGTTCTAAAAATTGATTTTCTGAGGCTGAGTTGGGATCAAAAACAAAAAGCTTTAAGGGTCTATTTTCTTTAATTTTCTCAGGATATTCATTCTTTAAAAAAATCTTTTTTTTGATTTCTAAAGAAACTAATATACTATCCAAATATCTTTCTTCTTTAGGATTAGAACTATATTCTTGATTTTTTTGCGAAAGGTATAAAAAGTAAAAATGTGGCAAAAACAGAAACAATATCATTACTAAAACCAGCATTATAACCCCATTGGCTTCTTTTTGAGAAAACCCGAAGTAACTTTGAATCCAATATTTTAGCTTTTTCAAATAAGATTTTTAAGACTATTTTTGCACTTTTTATTAAAAGTAAAATTAATACAAAACAAATGAAATCAAAATAATTTAAAGAGCTTTTGAAGGTGGGATATAAAAATAAATTTTCTAATAAATTAAAAAAAAGTATTTTTATAACGTTACTTTAAAATTCAAAGATTAAACTTATTTTAATCAAACATACGCTTGCATTAACTTTTCACAGATTACATGGCTAGAAAATCGTTTCAAAAAATCATTTCTGATTTCATCTTTATCAAATAAATGATAATTTTCTATCATTAAAATCATTTTATCCGCTATGTCTTTTGGTTGATTTACTTCTGCCAAAAACCCGTTTTGGGTATTTACGGTAGATTCTGGTCCGCCACATTTTGTAGCTACTATTGGTTTGCCACACGCCAAAGCCTCCACATAAGCGATGCCCATCGTTTCGTATTCGCTAGCCAAAACAAAAGCATCACAATTTTGCATATTAACTCTCACCTCTTCTCGATCTATATTTCCAAGCCAAATCACATGGTTTGCTAAGTTATAGCTTTGAGAAAGTGAGATTAATGTTGATTTTAACTCACCATCTCCACCGATTTTGAGTATGGTTTTGGGATGTTTTTCTACAACCAACTTAAATGCCAAAAGCAAGCATTCAAATCCTTTTCCTTTAACTAATCTTGAAAGAGAAAAAAAGGTAAAATGCTGGTTTGCATTTGTTTCTGTATGTGGAACAAAAAAATTCTCATCTATTAAATTAGGAATAACAGTCGTATTAGGAATCTGAAATTTTTTCATTTCATTTTCCAAATATGCACTTACAGCTATGTTCAAACTCGAATTTTGATATGCTTCCATAAGTCTTGGAAAAAGATTTCCGTTTTTAATTAAGTTGTAAAAAGGGAAAGGCCCCATGTGTTCTGTAATAAGGTATTTGAGTTGGTGTTTTTTTGCCAATTTCATCGCTATATACCCACCTTTGTAGCCTACGTGTGCGTGTATAAGACTGGGTTTTCCATACTGATTTTCAAACAGAACTAGGGCTTTATGCGCATTTTGCGTTTGGGTAAAAATATTGCCATATATTATTTTTTGCGACCAAGTTAGGGCCGGAAAAAAATATTCAGTCAAATTAGGCTTTACTTGATTTTTAGAAGGTTTTCTTGAAAAAAAACGAATAATTTTGAATACATTTTCTAATGGATTTCTAATCCAAAGTTGTAAACTTTTATCATCGTTTCCCCAAAAATAAACACCAAAATTATGTTCCGGGTATTTTCGAGCCAAAGCATGAACCTGTTCTTTTGAGAAAATGCCCGCAATAGATTCCGGGCTATCGGGATACCAAGACATAACATAAAAAATATTCATTTGCCCAACTTATTTTGCGTTTTTACCAGCTAATTGTCCACAGGCTCCATCTATATCTTTACCTCTCGAACGCCTTATTTGCACATTTACCTTTCTATCTTCAAGGTATTTCTTGATTTTAGCTATCTTATCCGTGTCCGCATTTTGAAAACCTGTGGCATCTATTGGGTTGTATTCTATCAAATTGGTTAATCTTGTAGGAATATCATGCATCCAAGCAAAAAGCTCTTCAGCATCTTTTAAAGTGTCATTAAAATTGTTGAAAACGCAATATTCAAAAGAGACAGGCGTACCCGTTTTGTCATAAAAATACAACAAAGCCTCTTTCAGTGCCTCCAAATTATTCGATTCGTTTATCGGCATAATCGTATTTCGTTTGGCATCATTGGCAGCATGAAGAGAAAGCGCAAGGTTAAATTTCACTTGGTCATCTCCTAGTTTTTTTATCATTTTTGCGATTCCTGCAGTGGAAACAGTGATTCTGCGAGAAGCAATATGCAAACCCTCTTCAGAAGTAATTTTTTCGACCGATTTCAACACATTTTTATAATTCAACAAAGGCTCACCCATACCCATATAAACGATATTCGTAAGTGGCTGATTATAAATCTCTAATGCCTGATTTTTAATCTGTACAACTTGATCATAAATTTCAGAAGCTTCAAGATTTCTGCTTTTCTCCAAATAACCTGTTGCACAAAATTTGCAAGACAAAGAGCAACCGACTTGAGAAGAAATACAAGCCGTAACTCGCTCCTCGGTGGGTATCAAAACACCTTCTACAAGGTTATTATCTTTTAACCTAAAACCCGTTTTTATCGTCCCATCCTTGCTTTTTTGCACAGTTTCAGTTTGCGCTTTATGGATAATGAAAGTTTGTTTTAGCTTTTCTCTAACCGCAAGCGAAAGATTGGTCATAGAATCAAAATCATAAACAGATTTTTCCCAAAGCCATTCCATGACCTGATTGGCACGGAAAGATTTTTCGCCCATTTGGGTAAAAACACCTAAAATTTCGCTCTTGCTCAATGAGCGAATGTCTATTTTCTCTTCTTCTGCCTGTAAAATCATGCCTCAATGTCGTTTTTAATTATTTCAATTTGCTCCAAAGCTTTTCGTACAAAATCAGAATTCTAACAAATATTTGGGCGTACCCTATCGGGTCGGGCTATCGCTACAAGTCCTCGTTCGTACCTCACTGCGGGCTTTTCAGTCTATCCCTTACGCAAACATATCAAAATCTTAACAATTTTTATGCATTTCTGAATTTAAAGGCTGGTAATTAAGCAAATAGAGCCGAGTTTTTGTTTAGATGTAACGAGGTAAAACACCTTTTCTTTCGGGATAAATTTCTAGTTTTATAAGATTATTCTCAGAAAATTAAAATACTTTATCAAATTCATAGATTGTTGTTCTTTTGAATAAATTGCAAATTATATTTTTTTCAATCAAACCGAATATTCGCCAGAATTATTATTTGAATCAGATTATAGTAAAAGCTCAACATAATTCAATCATTTCGGACATTCAAGAACTAAATAAAATTTGGCATCTATTATAATCACTTCAAAAGAAAAAAATATGGCAAAAGATAATTCAAAATTAACAGCTCACAATTCACAATTGATTCGTTCCTCTACGGCAGAATACCTAACCTTTATTGCAGCTACAGGAGAAGGTGGTGTGGAAGCTATTTATGCCGATGAAAATATTTGGCTATCACAAAAAATGATGGGAACATTGTATAATATAGAAACACACACGATTAATTATCATTTAAAAAAAATATTTTCAGATAATGAATTGGAGGAAAATGCAGTTATTCGAAATTTTCGAATAACTGCTAATGACGATAAAAGCTATGATACAAAGCATTATAACCTTTCAGCTATCATTGCGGTAGGTTATAAAGTAAATTCTGAGCGAGCCGTACAATTCAGAAAATGGGCAACACAAATCGTACAAGAGTTTACCATCAAAGGATTTGCTATGGATGACAAACGTCTTAAAAATGATGGTACTATTCTGGGTAAGAAATACTTTGAAGAACAACTCCAGCGAATAAGAGAAATCCGTTTAAGCGAACGTAAATTTTATCAAAAAATTACAGATATTTACAGTACAGCCCTTGATTATGATGTTACAGCCAATGCAACCAAACGTTTTTTTGCCACAGTTCAAAACAAACTCCATTGGGCAATACATGGACAAACGGCAGCAGAAGTAATTGTAAATAGAGCAAATCATCAAACAGAAAATATGGGGTTAACTACTTGGAAAGATGCTCCAACTGGGAAAATTCAAAAATTTGATGTGAGTGTCGCAAAAAACTATTTGTCGGAAAGCGAAATGCAACAGCTTCAAAGATTAGTTTCGGCTTATTTGGATATTGCAGAAGATATGGCGTTGAGGCAAATCCCAATGACAATGGAAGATTGGGAAAGTCGTTTGAATAAATTTATTGAAGCTACCGATAGAAAGATTTTGCAAAATGCAGGAAAAGTAACTGCCGAAATAGCCAAAGTTCACGCTGAAAGTGAGTTTGAAAAATATAGAATTATTCAAGACAGATTATTTGAGAGCGATTTTGATAAGGAAATGAGAAAATTAATAGACAAGAAAAATAATGATGAATTGTGAGTTATGAATGATAAATTTTCTACAGCAAAACTTTAATTCATAACTTAAAAAATGAATTTAGTTCATTTAGATATAATCCGTTTAAAATAGATTAAACGGATTATATCTACGTCTTTGTTGGTGAAGAACGCCAACAAAGACGAAAAATACTTTGGCTAATTCTTAAATTGTTGTTCTTTTCAATAAATTGCGAGTTATGAATTGTGTGTTATTAATTGCGAATTGTGAAATAATAATTATGAATGATGAGTTGTGAATTATAAATTAAAAGATGAAATCAACAGAAATAAAAAATAACGTTCAGCAACTTATAGACAACATTTCGAATGAAGAGTTTGTTTTTGATTTGTTGGTTGCCTACGGAATTTCTAAAACCGCTGTAACTCGACTTAAAAAAGGAGATTATAATTTATCTAAAGTAGATGGGGAACTACTTTATAAAAAAAAGATTTTCTTTAAAACCGAAACCAGCGAAAAGCAACCTTGTCAGCCCATATGGCAATAGAAATAGCCAAAACGATTTATAAAATAAAAGTAACCAAACCCAAGACACAAATAGTAGTTGAAAAAGTACTTCTGCTCAATGAGGAACAAAAATATTTAGCCAAACTTTTCGAATTTTAAATCTTGGGTGTCCCATTGCGGAAGAAAGGATTGCCTTGGCGTATCTCCATTTGATAGCTCTATTCTTATAGACTTCTCTTTCTTTTTTTTTGCTTTCTTAATGGCTAAATTCTCCACTTCAGCTATTTGTTTTTTGACATCTATTCTCATTTGTTGTAAATCTTGGCACACAAGCTGAACAACATGAAAGCGATCAGTTACTAGTTTAGTATTGGGAAAGGTTTCTTTAACTGCGCCTTCCATATTCTTTGCCATATCTAAACTTATTGCCTTTACAGACATTCTACTTTCTAGGGGTATTTTATTTAACACAGAACTTACTTCTTTTATAGTAGCCCCTTTGATGCTTGCTACAATTGTGCCAGACTTCCCTTTGCCTTCTTTATTTGTCAAGAAGGTGTAAAGCTCTCCTTTAGGACGAGTCACTACCTTAACTGTAATTTGAAATTAACAGATGCAGAACTAAAAAAATTAGAAAAAAACAAATTTTTATAACATCCAGAATTTTTTTTAAAATATTTTTTAAAAACTAGTTTACTTTTTTGGGATGCTAACACCAAGTAATGAATGAACATGCAAATCGGTTAGACCGAGTACAAATGTTTCATCTTTTCATTATCAAATCAATATTTAAAAATAAAATATGGAAAATGTGAGCAACAACTATGCAAACAATGTCAAATTTGCAATTTCAGTAAACCCAACTTTCAAAGCAATTTGTGAGTTCAACATTCAACAATTCCCAATTGATGGGTACTATAGATATTACAGCCAACTTGGAAATGGTACAAACATTTTGCAAACAGCCGAACAACTCAATACCTATTTGGCTTCATACGCTGATATGCATGAACACAAACTAAATCTTGCTTTTGCTTCATTATTTAGCAAAGAAGACTTTAACAACAAATCCGCTGAAATTATAGACTGGGGTTGCGGACAGGCTTTTGCTTCTTGTGTTCTTATAGACTTTATCAAGAATAAAAACATCAATCTTGATTTGTCAAAATTCACTTTAATTGAGCCATCTGCGATGGCTCTGCAAAGAGGATTAGATCATATTGATGCCATCTACCAAAGAAAACCAAAGCCACAAACCTTTTCAATAAATGAAAAGGCTGATACCAGCCTTTCTATTAAAGGGTTTCAGTCAAACAGTAAAATCAAGATTCACCTTTTTTCTAATGTACTTGACATACATTCATTGGACTTGAATCAAGTTTTTAAAAATGTAACGAGTAACTTTGACGGCTTGAATTATTTTGTTTGCGTAAGCCCAATAAACGGAATCCGATTACAAACATTTTGCAAAATGTTTGGTCAGTCAAATTTATTGTCATCAAACGGCAGTTCCATTGTTACCGAAGTTTTCCGACCAAGTGCAATGAAAAAGATTACAAAATCAATTTCAAGAGTGGAATACATTTTCAAAACGAACCTATAAATAATTAAATTTACAAGATATGGACAACAATATTCAAGTGGATTTATTCGGGCAAACAATTGAAACCCCGAACCCGATAATCAAATTACAAAATGCTGAATTGCTTTACTATCCAGCATTTTACGACAAAGCTGAAAGCGATAGAATTTTCAAAACACTTTTGGAAACTATAGAATGGAAACAGGACAAAATAATGATGTACGGAAAGGAATTGCCGTTACCACGTCTTTCGGCTTGGTATGGCGCCAATAATAAACCTTACACCTATTCTGGCATAACACTTAATCCATTGCCCTGGACTGACGAACTTTTGCAGATAAAAGAGAAAATTGAAGCGGAAGCCAAAGTGAAATTTTCGAGTGTACTTCTTAACCGCTATCGTGACGGGCAAGACTATGTGGGCTGGCATACAGATGCTGAAAAGGAATTGGGGAAAAATCCAGTTATTGGGTCGGTAAATTTTGGAGCAACCCGAAAATTTCAATTACGAAGAATTGACGACCACAAAGAGAAATTTGAAGTAGAGTTAAAACACGGAACTTTTTTAGTAATGCAAGGCAGTACACAACACTTTTGGCAACATCAAGTACCAAAAACTGCAACTAAAATTGGCGAAAGGTTGAACTTGACTTTTAGAGTTATAAATTTGTATTGATTACGTTTTAGAAATTAAAATTATATGAAAATAGGTGTTAAAAATTTTAGAGTATTTAAAGATCATACTGACTTTGAGCTAAAACCAATTACTATTTTGGTAGGACCAAATAATAGTGGAAAAAGTTCATTTACAAAATTGTTATTGTTGCTAAAAAGTAGGTATGAATTTTTAAATTTTGGTTGGAAAGGTGACCACAATCTTGAAAGTTTCCAAAAATGTTTAAACAGAGATTCTGATTCCAAAGAGATTACAATCAATTTTAGTATAAACAATGACTTATTATTTGATGAGGAAAGATATGGCTCTGTTACTTATTTTGAAGAAGGCGTTATAAAATTATTTTCATTATTTGATAATATTATTTCATTTGAAATAGATGAAGATCTAAAGTTTAATTATGATAATAACATTAATTCATATAATTCTAGCGTAAATATTCAAGAACTTATTAGATTTATTATTAAAAACCTTGAGGGTGTTTTAGTCAAAAAAAACAAATTTGAAAATTTTGATTTATTTGACAAAGAAGATATTTTAATGCAATATAAAAAAGCGATAGATATAATTGTCGAAAATGAGTCTCAATTTGATCACGATAAATTAAGTATAAATACAATTTTGTTTAGTGAATTTTACCATAGAATATGTGAATTTGAAGAGCCTTATTTACTTTTTGAAGTTTTGATAGATGGAAAAAATGTAACAAATGATTTAAAAGAACGAATTATTGAATATCAAAATAGTATTTTTAAAAAAAACATGTCCTTTGACTTGATTAATAGCTGTTGGGATGTAAATACGCATTTAATTAAACATTTTTTTAGACTTGATGATGTTAAAGAAAAAGTTAAAAGGGCTTTGATTAAAGATTTTGAAGGAATAGACAAAAATAAAATCGTAATAAATAATAGTAAACTTGCAGATTTAATGTTTAATGAAGGAGTTTACTCTTATTTTGATGGTCCTGAAATAATAAGAGAGCCTATAATCGTCTCAATTTGTAAATCCATATTTACTGATTTAAATAATATTATTAACATTCGATATTTACCTGCATTACGTGGCAAGCAACAAAGAGTCTATCATAAAAGCGATTTTGCATTTAGTTTATTTAAAGATACATTAAAAGTTAAAAACCCTATTAGCTTTATCATTTTTGATCAAAAAGGTTTTTACAAAGAAATCGCAGAAATATTTAATCTTGAAGGTGAAATAAAAATTGAAGAGTTTGAAGATGTTTTAAGTGTCTATTTGGTAACAGATAAAATGAAGGAAAACTTAGCGGATAAAGGATTAGGTTTCTCACAACTTATTCCACTTATTTTATATAATTATATGGATTTTGGTAGAACAACACTTATTATAGAAGAACCTGAAGCCAATTTGCATCCCGCTTTACAATCTAAATTAGCTGATTTTTTTGTGTGCATCAATAAATTTTGCCCCAAGGTAACTTTAATAATCGAAACACATAGTGAATATCTAATCCGCAAGTTACAGTTTCTAGTAGCTAGTAAAAAGGTAGAAAGTGAGGATTGCATCATTCATTACTTTAATTCTAATGACAGGGTTACAAAAAATGAGCCTAAGGTAAAATCTATAGAAATCAATAATGAAGGTGCACTTAGCGATCATTTTGGTAGCGGTTTTTTTGATGAAGTGTCATTACTCCAAATTGAGTTAATGAAATATTGGAAAGAAAATCAAAATTAAACAGGTATGAATGTATATTTAGATATGGATTTTCTTTTTGAATTTGAAAAACTTAATGTCGATACGAACAAAATATATCAAATAGTAAAGAATATTTTCACTGAATATCCTCAAATAAACTTGTATATAAATGAAAAAATTGAAACTCCGCTTCAATTAGAAGAAATTAAAAACAAAAGTGAAATTTTAAATTTATATCTAAGCAAAGGGAATCGAGTTTCTCAGATTGAAGACATTGAAAAATCATTAGACAAATATAATTTTGATATTTTATTTGAATCAGAAAATATGGTGTGGTTTGATAAAGCTGAAAAAATGGGAGTTCTTTGTTTTACACTTTGTAATTTTAAGGATAGCATTTGTGAAATAGTTAATTCATATCATTACAAAATTGATTTATCAGAAACAAATTTTACATGGGAATTGGTAAAATTAGTATCCCCAATTAAGAAAATAGAAATTATTGACAACTATATTTTGGCAGATAGTAACGGTCAAAATATTAAGGACAACTTAGTCCCTTTGTTAAAAATTATAAATAAAAAATCAATTAAAAATTTAAAGGTGGATTTTTTTACTATTTTACAAAGGGGTGATCAGAATAAAGAACAAGCAACAATTTTATTAGATAAAAAATTTTATGAAGAATTTATGTTTTTAAAGATTTGAAGTTTAGTATGGTTAGTGTTCAAAATGATAAGTTTTTTCATGACAGAATGATATTGTCAAATTTTCAAATTGTAGAATCGGGAAAAGGGTTTAACTTAATTCCTCATAAAGAATCCAATTCCATGATTACCTCAAGTACAATTTTTGATTTGTTTACTTACAAACGTATGAAAAATTTACAGAGAAAGCATCAAAAATATTATGAAAATTTAAGAAATAAAGATTCACCTTACAGCTTAAATTTTTACGAAAACTAATTTA
>JAAFJZ010000459.1 GCA_013298205.1 Cytophagales bacterium | reverse complement strand
CATCATTGGCATCGGTCTCAAACTCATAGCTACCCAAATAATAGGTCTTGCGTACTATCGCTCCATTCAGCTTTTCAATCATTACCCTACGCTGCTCGTCTGCACCGTATTCAAACTCTAAAGTTTTTGCCCCAAAAGTAATGGTTTTTATCTTACCAAAAGCGGTGTAGGTGTAGATTTATTGAAACGGAAGTTTTTGGGCGTGCCCTTTCCAGGTCGGGCTATCGCTACAAGTCCGCGCTTCGTGCCTCGCTTGCGGGCTTTTCGCATCTATCCCTCACACTTTAAAAAGGTGGTATTTGTTGCCATAGAAATCGGAGTTGGGTTGAAGTGTCAGGTGAGGACACCTGCCACGGGGTTGAATTGTTTTTTTTTAGTTTAAAGTTTAATTTAGGGTTTAGGGATGAAATTTTGGCTTCGGTGCGCCAGTTGGGGTAGTAAATACTTCTTTTATCAAGGAAACAATTTCATTACTCTTGCATCATACCAAAAGACAAGCATCAATACAAAAGGAAAAAGAATAAATCCTATTGTAATTAACATCCTTAATGGTCTATTCAAAAACTCATTTTCTTCAAAATGAACACGAATTTGCTCACTTTTGTTATTTCTCTCAAATATTAGATAGTTTATAAAAAACAATACAAATAAATACATTACAGCTATCATTCCACCAAATGATAGGGTAGACCAATCGAAATTAAATAATTTTTCCATCAGGAAATATATTTCCATAGTAGTTAAACTCAAAACACCGCTGAATGTCATGAAAGCTTTTACTGAGGGATTGTCTTTTTTACTCAACAGCAAAAAAAAACAATAAAATTGATTGAAAAGAAAATAATATAAAATCTTTATTTTTTGCATATTATTTATTTGAAAACCGACTGTAAAAACCATTAAATCCGCCATCCATATTAATGCTTTGAAATACTATACTCAGAGGAACACCTGCATAAGGTACAAATCCTACCCCTGTAATGGCTACATTTACCCCAAACTTGACTATTGACCTATGTGAATAGCCACTATTATACATTTCAAAACCAGAATACATTAGACTCCCAAAAGCACTTGCATACCCTATGCCAGTAAAAGCTCTAGAAGCACTAGGCAGTATGTTACTTTTAGCAGCTTGATTAAATCCGGCACCAAAAACACCTAAAAACATACCAGCATAATCATTGGCGTTATTTACAACATTTGACCAAACTTCTACTTCTTGTGAAGCATAGCTAACAACTTCATACTTTCCGTCTTCATTCTTGCGGTACAGTTTGCCATCTTTGATAAAAGAATCATCTCCCGATACTTGACCAGAATTATTTGATTTACCAATCGCTATCGCCTTCCCTACCGCACCAATCCCTTTATACACTCCAAAACCCAATGCCGCACCCGCACCACCAAAAGCCGCACCGATAGCCATACCATTTATGGCTCCTTCTAGGCTTCCTGTTTCCATATAGCCTGCTACAAAACCTCCTACTGCTCCGCCTGTAACTCCAGATGTCAAAGCACCTAAGAATTGCCCCGTTATTCCTATGCTTGCCGCTCCACCAGCTGCACCGCCTATCGCCCCCGAAAACGCACCTAAAATTGCTCCTTTCAGCATAGCAGACGCATCCAAGCTCCCTGTAGCTTGTACGCTTTGCATTCCCGCAAAACCCGCTCCTGCTATCGCCCCTCCTACCATACCACCTACCATACCTGCAGCTATGGCACTACCTCCTGCTAGAGGAGCCGCTGCCCAAGCACCCGTTCCCCCAGCCACACCACCTATCACTGCTCCTGCTAGCATATACTTCCAAGTTTCAGAATTTTTCCACATCGTAGGGTCATAATTGCCTCCATTGGCTATCACGCCACCAGAATAAGCCCCAAATAATGCCCCTACCACAATAGCAGTAACGATAATTAGCGTAACCACCTCTTCACCACTTGGGTCGGTATATCGTAGCGGATTGTTCATGCAGTATGCATAAGCATTATACGCTTGCGTAGCTGTGGCATCGGCTATCACAGGATCTACACTCACAAAACGGCAGAGATTGGAATCGTATAGCCGCCCATTCATATTGATTAGCTCAAACCCATCCAAATGCTCATGGAAAGTATAACCCCGTGTGAGTATATTGCTAGGTCTATTGGCTTCGAGTGGCAAATCTTGCCATGTATTTGCATTTCGTCTCTTGCCCCAAGCATTGTAAGCAAACTCTTCTACTTTATTGCCATCTTTATCAGTAAGCATAAGCACACTCCCTTGGGCATCGGTATGCGTGTAATAGATACTTTCTACCCCGTTTTGCTTGATGAGTACGGCAGTAAGCCCAGTAGGAGAAGCGATGTACGTGCGCTCAATTTGCTTTACATCATTGGCATCGGTCTCAAACTCATAGCTACCCAAATAATAGGTCTTGCGTACTATCGCTCCATTCAGCTTTTCAATCATTACCCTACGCTGCTCGTCTGCACCGTATTCAAACTCTAAAGTTT
>JAAFJZ010000458.1 GCA_013298205.1 Cytophagales bacterium | reverse complement strand
TTCAGTTTTGGTTTAAAACTAATCAGAACACAAATCCACAAGGTGTTGTCTATACAAATGTATCAACATTAAACCCAAAAGGATATGAAGTTTATTTACAAAAAGGTCAACTTGGATTTTCTATTATTAATACTAGCACTGCTATTTATATGAACACTCAAAATAGCTTTAGAGATAACCAATGGCACTTTGCAACTATAGTTTATAATGGAATTCCTATTGCCGAAAATATTAATTTGTATGTAGATGGTAATTTAGAAACAAACGTATTTAATCCTTCAAATTCATTACTAACTGGAAATTTTGACAATAGTCCAAATCAGTCTACTATGGGAATGCGATTAAATGGAAATAATCGATACATAGGCGAACTAGATGATTTCAGTATTTGGAATACCACTTTATCAGGAACTCAAATAAAAAGTAACCTCCAAAATGGCTTAACAGGCATCGAACCTAATATTATTGCTTATTACAATTTCAACCAAAGTGCAAATCCGGGTGGAAATAATGCCGGATTGAGAACACTTCCAAACTTAACAAGTGTGGCAGGTATAAATGGTACACTAAGTGGAACTTTTGGTTTATCAGGTGCTACTTCTAATTGGGTTAGTTCTTCGGTTCCTGTTATTTATCCACCTTTAATAGTTGCCAATTCTGCTAATCAAACGGTGTGTTCAGGGGTTACAACCACAATGACTTTAACTGCTACTGGTACTTCTTTAAATTATCAATGGTATAGAAATACAATGGCTTCGCCAATTATTGGGCAAACTTTCGCAGTACTTACACTCACAGGTGTAACCGCAACAAGTGTTGGGAGTTATTTTGCAGTGGTTTCAGGTCCTTTAGTTTCTGTAACTTCAAGTGGAATAAGTTTGAATATTGGTTGTAATAATGCTTTGGCTTTTGATCACGGTAACATAGATTATGTTACTTTACCATTTAATAATGCTGGTGCTCCAACAAATCAAATTACAATAGAAGCATGGATAAATCCAACCGCTTTAAATCAAGTTCAAAACCTTCAAATTGCTCGAACAGATTTGAATGGAGCTACACCTTCTGTTAATTTTACTTTTAATAACAATGGTAATTCTCTTAATTTTGGACTTCAACTTACAGGTGGAGTTTATAATGAATTTGAAGTAGTTACATCCCCTTCAAATTATCAAAGTCAATGGGTGCATGTAGCTGCAACTTATGATGGAAGTATAAAAAAAATATATCGTAACGGTATTTTGATTGGGTCAGCTGTAACTTCTGGTATTATTGCTACTGCAAACGAAATGTATTTAGGCAGCGATCCTTCAGTAAATGGCTTTTTTGGTGGAGCTATGGATGAGGTTCGTATCTGGAACATAGCCTTGTCCCAACCCGATATTCAAACAAATTTGAATAAAACTTTATCAAGCTCAATTTCGGGGATCTACACTGCATATAATTTCAATCAAGGATTATCTAATGGCTTAAATGCAGGTCTAACTAATTTGATAGACAATTCGGGTAAAAATAATAATGGAACATTAAGTAATTTTGGACTCATTGGTTCTGCCTCCAACTGGGTAGCTTCAGAAACTACCATCACAGGCAATTTCGCATTTGTAACCCCAAGTTTTACAGGTATTTCATCACCCCAAACAGTATGTAGCGGTTTAACCACAACTATGAGTGTTACTGCGGTTGGTTCTGCTTTAACTTATAATTGGTACAAAACAGGAAATCTAAGTTCAATAGTTGGGCAAACATTCGATACACTTACGCTTACGGGTTTAACCACAACAAACACAGGAAGTTACTTTGCGGTAGTTTCTGGTCCGGGTGGCTCGGCTACTTCAAATGCAATAAGTTTACTGGTTTCTTCGTTACCAACAGTTACAGGTTCAGCTACCGTTAATCCAATTTGTTCAAATCAACCCACCACATTTCTTGGTTCAGGCGCATTAACTTACACTTGGTCTGATGGAATTATAAATAGTGAATCTTTCATACCAATAATTTCAGGCATATATACAGTCATTGGTATTTTAGCAGATGGTTGCCAAAATACAGGATTTGTTACTCTTACAGTACTTAGTTCCCCTACCGTTACAGCAAGCTTTACGCCTAGTGAGGTTTGTGCTGGTCAAACTGCTACTTTTTCGGGTATCGGTGCAAATACATATACTTGGTTAGGTGAAGATGGAGAAATCATAACGAATGGCGTTGGTTTTATTTCTAGTTTTACAAAAATTTACACGGTTACAGGTACTGCTTTAAATGGTTGTAAAAGTAGCTATATTAAAAATAGCTATAAGGTAAATCAGTTGCCAATTGTAACAATATCTTCTCCTGGATTAAGTTTTTGCCCAGGAGGAACTGTCTCGCTTACAGGCTTAGGAGCAGGCTTGGGTGGCTCTTATTTATGGTCAAATTCATCTACAAGTTCAAGTATTATTTTAAATCCTGTTATTACAAGCGTATATTCGGTTACCGGTACAAACACCAAAAGTTGTTCAAAAACAGCTAC
>JAAFJZ010000457.1 GCA_013298205.1 Cytophagales bacterium | reverse complement strand
CATACACCTCTGTTGAATTACTTGCATTTGTTCCATCTATGTATTTGCTTTTATCTGTTAAATAGTTTTTAAGTAAGGTAATGTTTTTAACTGTGTCTTTACGCAGTAGGTTGAAAGATTTGTAAAATGCAAGTGGTATTCTTGTGTAATTGCTTGCTGTATTTTCTGAAATACCTCTATGCTGTAATACATTTTCTTTGTATTTTTTAAAGTACCCTTTTTGAGTTCTGCACTTTAAAACTTCTTTTGCTGTGTCATTCAGACTACTATCGTTATCATTTTCAAGTGGCAATATAAAAAAATTGAACTCCTCTTTTGTAATAAAGTTTTCAATTTTTGGTAATAGCAATAAAGTTGCTAAAAACGGTTTTACGCTAATATTGTCATTAGCAATAATTTGGGGGTGTTTAAAGTTTACGTTTAAAAATACATAGGAAACCAATTTTAAAATTTCAGTTCTTATGTCATCTCTTGTTGTGTCGTGATATGAAGCAACATATTTTCCAAATTGCGTAATTCTGAAAGTATGTTGGTTGCCTTCTGAAACTATAAAGCCTAATAAACGCAAAACTTCAGATAGTGCTTTTGATTGATTAAAAACACTATCTAAACTTTTATCCTCTCTAAAACTTGCTTCCATTGCTTTTGACCCAAAAGCCTTTTGAGAAGAAATATTGCCAATTTGAGTTAGGTTTTTGGAAATATCATCAAAGTTAAAACTACTGTTTTGTACTTGCTGAACATACGAATTGATTACTGCAATAATTTTGATATACTCCTGAATATCAGATTTCGGGTTAGGTAGCCTTATCATAGAATAATTGTTGAGAAAGATTTGTTTTTAAATCTGAAATACGTTGATTAGCAATATTTATATATTCAGGGTTGATTTCTGTTGCTAAAAAATTTCGGTTAAATTGTACGCAACTCACACATTCTGAACCACTTCCCAAAAAAGGGACTAAAACAAGGTCATTTTCATTGCTAAAATGCTTAACAAGTCTGTTGCATATTTCGAGAGGTTTTTGCGTTGGGTGATTAACTTTTTCATTAGCAAATCTTTTACCTGCTAACGTGGGAATATGCCAAACATCACCTGCAAGTCTGCCGTTTGGGTTTGGTGTCCATTCCTTACCGTTTTTATAAATTTTGTTTTTTAAACGGTCTTGACTTTTATAAGGCTCTCTAATTTCGTGATATGTAAAATTATCAGTTTTAGAAAACCACAAAAGAGGTTCATAAAACGCATTTAATGTTTTATATCCTGAAAAACCATTTTCATAATACCATATAATTTGTCTTCTATATTTCATCTGCTTTTCATACAAGTAGCATTGAATATAGCACTGATAATGATGTATTCCATAGATAAAAATAGAGCCTGTTGGTTTTAGAACTCTAATACATTCATCAATCCACAATTTACACCAATTAACCCATTCTTGTGCAGTTTCCCAAGTATCACTTTTATTCCCAAAATCTTTATTTAAGTTATAGGGTGGGTCTGCTATAATCAAATCAACAGTTTCATTTTCAAGTTCTTGAATAAATGAAATACAATCTTGCAAGTAGATTTTATTTAACTCTTTCATTTTTTCGTGGCTTTTTTGAAAATTAAAACGTATTGATGATGTATATTTTCTACATAAGAAAAAGGATAACCATAAGGATATAATTTTTTAGCATTTTGAATTAAAATTTTTATTCCTCGCAAACTAAACCTTTTATCTAATTTACGATTAGTTAATTCTGCTAACAAATCAGCGTGAAAAGGCACAAATTCAGATTTATGTCTAAAATCACTCACAACCACACACATATATTTATCAGGCTTTAACAAATCGTAGCAACCTAAAAATATGTTGGAAAGTTCAGTTAGAAACTTATCGTAATCGTCAATATTGGCTAAGTCGTTTTCGTCATCTCCATATTTAGTATCATAGCCATTTTCGACTCTTTCTTTTGCCTTGTGGTCTTTTTTATCTAAAATATTCCAATAAGGTGGCGAAGTAACGATAAAATCAAAACTTTCAGGCTCGAAAAAATCTTTGATATTACGACTATCTCCACAAACTAAATGCTTGTCGTCTATATCAAAATTACTTTCTGCTTTTAGTCTTTCTTTAGTAATATCAAACCATTTTTGATTTAACTCTACGCCAAAACCATCTCTTTCAAGTTCAAAACAAGCCTTGATAGTAGAACCTACTCCACTAAAAGGGTCTAAAATTTTTGCACCTTTTTTAGTGAAAAATTTAACTAATTTTGTTACGTCAGTAAATGAAAATGGTGCTGGGTGCATTTTCTCATACTTAGCGTGTGGGCTATTTGCCCCTAAGCCTTTTTGATAGAAAAAACTTTTAGTTTCAGGTATCCATTCCTTCCCTGTCAAGTCGTTGAGTTTATTGCGTTTATCAACAACAGCAATAACTTCTTCTGCTTGTTCCGTTTCTTCAACCTCGTTATTATTTTCGTTTTTATGATTTTTCCCGTTAAGTTGTACGGGTTCAAACAT
>JAAFJZ010000456.1 GCA_013298205.1 Cytophagales bacterium | reverse complement strand
ACTTTTTTTTTAATTGCACAATTTCAACAACTGTTTTGTATGTTAAGGTATTATTAAATATTAATTAAATTTTTATTTATGAACCAATATTTTAAATATCTACTAAAACTATTGTATATTATAAAAAAACTTAATGATTTTGAACCAAACTTTCATCATAAGAAATTGGAGTTTCAAATAATTTATCAAATATAAACACTAGTTAAAGATTGAATTTATCGAATTTGAGTCTCTAATAAAAATATTTTTATATGTTATCAATTCTAATGCTTTAATGATGAAACTTTTTTTAGATTAATTTTTATGATTGTGTTTTAAAATTTTAAAACTTAAATTTTTATTACATTTGCTCTCAAAAAAAATAAGTTCCAATTTTTTTAAATTGAAAAAGTTGAAAAAATCTGAATTTATACAATTAAAATATATGAAAATTATTTGCATTGGTAGAAATTACCATGACCACATTAAAGAGTTGGGAAACGATGTTCCAACAGAACCTGTTATTTTCTTAAAACCCGATACGGCAATTTTAAAAAATAACGAAGACTTTTATTATCCAAATTTTAGCAAACAAATTCAACATGAAGTAGAATTAATATGCAGAATTGGCAAAGAAGGAAAACATATTTCTCCCGAATTTGCATTGAATTATATAGATGGAATTGGTTTGGGTATAGATATGACCGCAAGAGACGTTCAAAATGAATTAAAAACGAAAGGTCTTCCATGGGAATTAGCAAAAAGCTTTAATGGGTCTGCTCCTATTTCTAATTTTTCAGAATTAAACAAATTTACAGATATTCAAAATATTCATTTCTCGGCACAAGTAAATGGAATAGAAAAGCAAAAAGGAAATACAAAAATGATGATATTTCCAGTTAAGGAAATAATTGCTTTTGTTTCAAAATATTTTACATTAAAAAAAGGAGATATTTTGTTTACAGGCACACCTTCAGGGGTTTCAGAAATTAAAATTGGAGATAGAATAGAAGCAACATTAGAAAATGAAAAAGTACTTGATTTTTACATTAAATAATTTTTATTGTATTATTATTTTTTGCACATTACATATTCAATTATTCTCCCAAGAGGCTTATCCTAAAGATTACTTTATGTTTCCGATTCGACCAGGAGAAAGGAATTATCTATCTGGAAATATGGGTGAAATTAGATCTGGACATTTTCATGGAGGCTTAGATATTAAAACTTTCGGACGGTTGGGCTTACCTATTTATGCAGCAGCAGATGGATATGTAAAAAAAATAGCTGTTTCTAGTTATGGATACGGCAATGTAATTCATTTGCAACACCCGAATGGATTAATTACTATTTATGCACATTTGGAGCGTTTTAATTGGTCTGTTGGAAATTTTATTAGAAAAAAACAATATGAACAGCAGGTTTTTGATATTGAACATAGATTTAATCCCAATCAATTTCCAGTTAAAAAAGGGGATATTATAGCGTGGTCTGGAAATTCAGGTTCTTCTGGTGGTCCGCATTTGCATTACGAAATAAGGGATGGTGAAGATAAAATCTTGAATCCACTTTATTTTGATTGCAAAGAAATTGTTGATCGAACCGCTCCTCTCATTTCAAAATTCGCTCTCATTTGTATGGATGAAAAGGGGAAAATAGACGGTGAATTTGGAAGAAAAGAATTTGATATGCCCAAAAAAGGTAATTTATATCCTCAAGTAATTTTAGTAAACGGATCTATTGGAGTTGAAATTGCTACTTATGACAAAACAGATGGCTCTCCACATTTAAAAGGAGTTTCACATATAAAAGTTAAAGTAGATAATCAACCCATTTTTGGTCATTCTATCAATTTTATAGAAGCTATTCATCAAAAAAATGTAAGTCTACATATAAACACAGAGGTAGCTTTAGCAAAAGGAAGAAATTTTCAAAAGTGTTATTTAACTGATGGCAATACTTTACCTTTTTACGAAACCATAAATGGTGGGCGAATCGTTTTAAAGGATACTTTAAAACATAAAATCACCATTCAGGCGGCTGATGCATACATGAACCAAACAGAGTTTGTTTTCTATATTCAAAAATCAGAATATGCAAAAAATTTTGTATCTTATGTTAAAAAGGTAGAGCCTACTATCAAAGAGGAATTATTCGAAAACACACTAAAAATTTCAATTTCCCCGCTTGAAACTTCTAATAAAAATAACGATTTGTGTATTTATGCCAAAGGAAAAACTTATTTAGGTACGAATTTCTATTATAATAATCACCAAAAAGTATTTCTTTATGATATGCGTAAAGCTTTGCCAGATTCAATAAAATTTGGGACTCAAAAGCTAATAACCAATTATGTTGCTATGGTAATTCCAAACCGAAATTTCATTTATAAAACTTCAAATTTGAACATAACAATACCGAAAGGAGCACTTCCTGATACTCTATATCTTAAAGTCTCCCTAGAAGGGGGAGAGATAAGGCTAGCTCCAGAAAAATCACTTTTGCTTAACGATATAGAAGTTCAATGCAAACTAGATTCAACACCACAAAATAAAG
>JAAFJZ010000455.1 GCA_013298205.1 Cytophagales bacterium | reverse complement strand
TTTTTTGGAATTTCGCAAATCCGCTGTTCAACGAAGGGCGTAGCGTAGCGAAGACCTTTGGTTGAACAGCGGATGGAATCCGCCGCCCGTTCATCAAAAGGCGAGCGTAGCCGCCTTTTGATGAACGAGCAGGGCTTTGCGATGTTGGGGAATTTAAAAAACGTCAGCCCGGAACCGAAGCCTAATTGAAAAACTGATGTTGAAGATAACAACAAAAAGCCAAATTGAAACTCGTCTGCCCGAACAAATGCTAAATTGAATTACTAATGCTCATTGTTATTACGTCCGCCCCAATATTGCAAAACCCCGTGTTATCGGCTGTTCTTCTTTCTGTCGTCATGGGTTAAATTTTTCAAATGTTTTTCCGTTGAACTTAAATGTTCCGTTGTCTGGTGTCCCAAGCCATAATTCGCCTTGATTGTCCTTATACATTGAAACTAAATTAACGTCTTTCGTGCCGTCTTTAACTGAATAATTTGTGATGTTCTTGCCGTCATATTTATAAACTCCCTTGTCCCAAGTGGTCAGCCAAATATTTCCGTTATTTTCCTCTATGATGTATGAATAGTAAACGTATTCGTCACCGCCAAATATCTTTGCGTTTCCAATTCCGCTGGTCTTTTGATATTGAAGTCTGTCGCTTTTTGTTGTTTTGTCAAAGTCAAAAATATAACGATGCCAAGTGTTGCAAAACCAAAAACCACCTTCCTTGTCTTCAAATATTGAACGAATACCAAATGTTCCTCCGTTTAAACCTATTGTTAAATCTTCTTCATACATCCACTTGATGGATTGTCCGTCAAAACGGCAAGCACCAAAAACTGAAGTACCAAACCACATTGCACCTTTTCGGTCTTTATAAATACAATAGACTTCATAAGGACTAAAAAATGGATTGATGCCTTTTGCATAAATTTCATCGTGTAGGTAATGTTTTGGAAATTCTAATTGAAACAGATTTTTTCCGTCAAAGCGATAAGGTCCGTTTTCGTTTCTTTTGCCCAATATGTTAAACCACAAATCATTTGGTTCTAATTTCCAGTCTTTACTTTTTATAGGTTGCAAAGTCGTAAATTTTTTTCCGTCAAATTTGTTGATACCACCAAGCGTTGAGAAAAATATATTGCCAAATTTATCTTCTTGAATTTGTCTTATACTATCATTGCATAGTCCGTCTTTGGTCGTAAAATTGACAATAGTTTTGCCGTCAAAACGATACACTCCTTCGCCATTACTACCAAACCAATAGTTGTTCTTTTTGTCTTGAAACACATACCACAAATGGTTGCCAAGTTTATTTACGGTGTCGCCTTGTGCAATGTTTTGGCTTAAATCGTCAGCGTTTGATGCTTTATTTTTTGTCTGTCCGTTGCACGATGTCAATATGGTCAGTATGCTAAAAAATAAGATTGTTCTTAACTTCATTGTCTGTCTGTTTATTGTTAGCATGGTCTGTCATGGAATAGCCGATAACGAGCGGCGGATTTGCGAAGTTTCAAAAAATCGGTGCGTAGCACCGAAAAATTTTTTGGAATTTCGCAAATCCGCTGTTCAACGAAGGGCGTAGCGTAGCGAAGACCTTTGGTTGAACAGCGGATGGAATCCGCCGCTCGTTCATCAAAAGGCGAGCGTAGCCGCCTTTTGATGAACGGAAAAGGCTTGGCGAAGGCGGGGAAATCTTAGCACAAAAGCCCAAATAAGTACAAATCCCCATTTATATTCCAAAGTTCAATTCAGCACTTTTGCCCCGCTTTCGCCAAGCCAATGTTGTGCGTTTGTGTTTATTGTTTGTCCCAAGCATCTAAAATAGTTCGCAACTGTTCATATTCAATCTTTTCCAAAATATCAGTTTGATTTTGAGTTGCTAATTTTATGGTATCTCTACATCTTTTAAGTCTTGCAAGCATAGGAATTATCATACTGTTTCCGTGATTAACAAAATAGTATAAATCTTCTACACTTGTTGGAAGTTTGTAACCTTTCTTATCGCCTGAACTTTTACTTGCAATAATTAAACCTTCATCTCTAAGTTTAGCAACAACTTTTGAACGAAAATACTGTTCGTTAATTGGTTTTTCTCTATCAACTCTCAAATGGTTTATAATTTCCTTTGTAGAAACGTATTTTTTATAATCATAGGCTTTGAAGTACAAAAGCAACAATTTTAAGCAATTTATTTGGTCTTTTTCTTCTTGGCTTATTCCTTTATTTTTATCTAAAAAGTTGTTTGCTAAATTGTATGAAAGTTCAGCAATAGTATTATCATATTCTTTATCGTCTGTTGATGGTTCGTAATCTAAATTTCTAACATCTTTTGGAAAGAAATTCAAACTTGTTATTTTAGGTTTAAGAATTTCAAGAAATTCTATATGTTTAGGGCTTTTTTTCAATTCGTCATAACATCTACCTAATGTGCCTGCTATAAAATCTGCTACTTGAATTAAAACAGAGTTTGGGCTACCTTGAAATCTAAACTCAGAGCCAAAAAATAAATCAGGAATATGATTTGCTTCTACATACTTTTTGAAACCTAACATAAAATCATTACT
>JAAFJZ010000454.1 GCA_013298205.1 Cytophagales bacterium | reverse complement strand
GAATAAATATAAAAGAAAGAATAATAGTTTTTTCATGATTTTTTTTAAAAATGAATGTTGAAAATATTAGGATTTTGGCTTTTTGTAAAGGTTAAAAAACACACATCAAAATTTCAGCTCTAAACCAATAAGAATTTAGGACATACAGCAATTTTAAACTCAAATATTTAATTGCTTCCCTGCATCTTAATTTCATAAATAGCTTTTGAATATAGGGCATTTTTGTTGGACTGTTCAAATACCAACACTAATTTCACTTTTTACTATATCAATGCAAAATTTATGTTCTTTTAGAAAGTTTAGTCCAATTACTCCATCATAATTAGATGTAATTCCGTGTACTAAAAAATCGTAAACTTGTACTTCAAAGTTAGCCTTTACAATTCCCAAGCATTCCAAATAGTCAATTGTATAGGTATCAACAATTATAATACCGTTTGAGGTTTCAATTTGCTTTTCTCCATTACTGTTTTTTAGTTCATAACCTGCAAAATATAAGATATTAGTGTCAATTGTTGTATGTGTCGCTGCTGTCAAGTGCAAGGCGAAATTTAAACTTGCCTTCAATAGTTGCATTAACGATAATAACATCTTCTTCTGTTAGAACCTCAAATTGAAATATTTTCATATTCTTTTCAAAATTCCGATTTTTCGATTGTGTTTTATCTGCCCTGTAAATGTAATAGTAACTGTTGAGTAGTCTGCAATTTTCTCCTTTCCAAGATAACAAACTTCTTTTTTGTCTTTGCTGTGGTATAAAACAATACCACCCGAAACAGAAGTGTTTTTCATTTTAGGATTACCTAATAGTACCCATTCATTAGGATAAAGATGTATGAGCTCTTCTAATTCAATATATGAGTTGTCCATTTATTTACTTCTATAAAATACAAATCAGTAATTTCTTGTGAGATTTTCATTGATTTTGCGAGATTTCTACGCTGAATTATTAGGCAAGTCTTCCTGCACTCGACTTGCCTAATCACATATCATCTTTTGATACAACAAATTTTTCAATAAATTATTACAAACAATCAGGCTTATTTATTACTCGCCTTAGTGCCATTTATTTGCAACAACAATTGCTCAATTTGCACCAATTTAGCTTCAAGCACAGCTACTTTATCAACAGAAGTTTTCAAAGCCAAATTTTCTTTTTTAAGCAGTTCGATTTGTTTTTGTTGCTCTTTCATTGCTTCGGTTAGCAAAGCCACTACTTTAGAATATTCTACAGTTTTGTAGCCTTTAAAATCTGTACCGACTACTTCCGGCAATACAGATTCTACATCTTGGGCTATAAACCCGATTTGCGGCTTAGAAGTAAAATTGTAAGTTGTATCTTGTTTTTCGTTCAAAAGCTCTGCTTTGGTTTTGAAACTATAATTCACTCCGTTCAAAGACATAATTTTGGCTAATGGGTTGGCTATTGGAGCTACATTCTTTTTCCAACGGCGATCGGAGGTTTCTTTGTAGCCGGTAGAGTTCATGGTGCCTGTAAGTTCTGCGCTTCCTGAAAAGTAGGTAATATTATTTAGCCACCTTACAGCCCATCCTCTAACTGGAGATAATAATCCGATTCCTGCCGCATCGCCGTAGGTGTAGCCATAAATTGTAGAAAAATTAGAAGAACCAAAACCAAGACCGCACGATCCTCCGTCACCTGTAATTCTCCAATCTGCGTCTGTAGTAGCAGCAAAATGATTACCTAACGCATTATTATAAAGTCCTGTACTTCCATTTGAACTTCTAAACCATTCGCCAGAGGTAATAGCAGCCGAAGCTTGGATAGCACCGGTGCCAGGTGCACCACCACTACCTGCTACCAAACCTTGCTCTGCCCTTATGAAATTATCGCAATAGAAGGCTTTGCTTCCATAAGTACGAATCCAAGTAGCATCTTGCATCCAGATACCACCACCGAAGGTGCCGTTGAAAAAACCTGATTGACCATAAGCCCGATGCCAACCACCACCACCATCAATTACTGTGTTTCCACCAGTAATTAATGCTTGTCCATTTAAGTTTAGTGAAGTAGTTGCAGTATGATTACCCAGATTATCTCCATTTGGGCTAGTAATTCCTAGCGCTGTTCTAAAATCAGCAGCCGAAAACATACGTGTAAAATTATCTGAAGTACGCATAGGAAAAGATTTTATAGTGTATGTTCCAAGAGGTTCGTTTGGTTGGCTAGTATTTAAATATTGGCCCACTAAATATACTCCAGCTGTAACGGATCCAGCTGCTACTACATCATTAGCTGTTTCTATTTTCCAAGTTGCAAACAACCCCGTATTAGTCCACAACCCATAACTGCTATGTGAACCTAAATACCAACTGCCTTGGTATCCAGCTCCAGCATTTTGCTGACCCGGATAGATAAATCCACCTGTATTATGCAAGTTCTGACCTACCATTACATTGCCTCCGGAGGTGATGATACCGGAACTATAAGTATTACCCAAAACATGTAGTTTTGATGTAGGAACATCTGTACCAATACCTACATTACCAGCATCTCTGACAAGTGAAATATCTCTCCAAGCTATTCCATCTTCTAC
>JAAFJZ010000453.1 GCA_013298205.1 Cytophagales bacterium | reverse complement strand
TTTATTTTTAATTTATGCAAAAATAGGTAGCTTTGTTGAGATTAATACCCTTCACCTAGGGTGTTAGTTCAACATGGTATTGCCGCTAGTGGGGCAGACGGAAGTAATTGAACAGTAGTAATTCTATGAAACTTTTGTGCTAAATTTGAGCAGAAGTTTTTCAAATTCCCCACCATCGGCAATACCTGTCCGTTGTGCCTCATGCTATGACAACCGTGCAAACATTAACGACAGACTATAAAACGAAAAGAAAATGCTAATACCACAAACCACTTTTGACAACACTTTTAATTTGGTGACTGGTGACATCAGCAAGATTGAAATTAAAGAAAATTACGACCACAACAATTGCTTAATTCGGGATAAAATTTCTCATTCCACCTATTACAAGACATTCATTCTTGACGAAAATTCAAAGACCAAGATTGTTTGTGACATAACATTTTATCCATCGAGCGTTACTTCCAAATATTTGCCAAGATTAACGTTCAAGAAAATTGACAACAACGGTTTGCAAAAAGAAATTGAAGTAAAAAAAGACATTACAATTGCATTCCAAAAATCCGAACAAGCATTGGTTTTCTGGAAACTTATTGGGTTTTTAAACAGCTTCAAAGACATTGTTGACACTGGTGAATTTGACACTTCATTCGGTGTTTATTCAAAAAGCAAGTTCATTGCTGAATTTGAAACACAGTCAGAGAAACAAAAGGTTGAAGATATAAAAACGCTTATTAATAAATCAGATATTAAGGAGACCGACATAAGGTCAATCCTATTTGAAAAACGGAAGCACAACTTAAAAGCGTTTCTTTTTCTTCTCAAAAACTTAGCTGTTCAAGGCAAGCCAAGCATTGACTTTTACAGAGAAAAGTATTCTATTCCGCCAGGAGATGAAGCAATATGGCATCATTTTCTTAAAAGTAACGATTGGATTTTGGGACTAAACGTTGACATAAAATTTATTCGTGAATTTTATGATGAGCAAAAAGTAGGAACAGAAAATTCCAAGTCTGTTGGAAGCCCTAAAGCGGACTTGCTTGGTGTTTCAGACTTCACAACATTGATTGAGTTGAAACATTCAAAAACTCAAATATTCAAAAAAGAAAAAACAAAAGGTAGAGCTAATACTTGGGACTTTACTACTGACTTTATTGAAGGAGTAAGCCAATGCCTCGGTCAGAAATTCGCACTTGACAGAAGTTACAAAACCAAAGACTTCGTTAACGACAGCGGTAAAATGCTTGATACAAATTCGACCCTAACCATTGACCCCAAAACTATATTCATAGTGGGCAACAGAAAAGTTGAATTTCCTCATGATTTAGGCATTATTCATCATTTTAAAAGTCAGACATTTGAATTATTTAGAAGAAATAACCGAAACGTTGATATTGTAACTTTTGACGAATTATTTGAACGTGCTTACCACACCGTTTATGGCGACAAAATTCAACAGGACTGGTACACAGACGACAACTTTAAAATCATAGAATGAAAGAAGCACGAAGGCATAACATTTAGCCAATAACGAAAAAGCCCTCGCAAAAAAAGCCCATTCGAGATTTGAGTCAGGAGGGGCTTTTTTGTTACTTGGAGTTTGTGGCCCACTTGGCTATCTACTAGATGGTTTTTGTCGCTTTAAATCCTATAATTTTTCATCTTTTACACTCATTTTTGAGTAAATCTATTTTAGGCAAGGATAAATTTGCGACATTAAATTATTTTCCATAATTTTGTATCCTAGTGAATACAATTTAAAGAATGTACTTTATAGAGAAGACAACAGAATTTGATAAATGGTTTAGAAAATTGAATGACTTGCGAGCAAAAGCAAAAATTTTATTCAGACTTCAAAAACTAGAAAATGAAGAATACTTTGGAGATTGTAAACCAGTTGGAAACGGAATTAGTGAATTGAAAATCAACTTTGCAAAGGGCTATAGAATTTACTTCAGAGAAACTGATGGAAAGATTATTATATTACTAATTGGTGGAGACAAATCAAATCAACAAAAAGACATTGAAAAAGCAAAAGAAATTTGGGACAAACTAAAAAAATGAAAAATGGAAAAATCAAAGTTTGAAATCTCAGACTATCTAGACAGCAATGAGATGATTGCAGAATATCTAAATGTGGCTTTGGAAGATGGAAATGATTTTGAAATTGTGATTGCGATAGGACATATTGCTAAGGCAATTGGTATGACTAAAATAGCGAAAGAAACAGGAATGAGCAGACCTAGTTTATATAAAGCACTATCTGATGGAGCTAAACCACAATTTTCAACTATTATGAAAGTATTAAAAGCTGTTGGGGGTCAGATACGAGTAAATCCAATAAAAACATAGGTCTCACAAACATTTAGTCAAACATCAAAAAAAGCCCTCGCAAAAAAGCCCATTCGAGATTTGAGTCAAGAGGGGCTTTTTTGTTAATGGAGTTGGTGACCGCCCGGCAATCTGCTAGGTGGTTTTGTATCGTTTTCTATGTTTTTTTGCACAGAAAATCCCTAATTTATTTCCCCATTGGCAATCGGGAAGTCCGAAAAGATATATCGTTGA
>JAAFJZ010000452.1 GCA_013298205.1 Cytophagales bacterium | reverse complement strand
TATTGATAAGCCCAACATAGTTGGATGTTTTTCCTGACTGAACGTGTCCTACAACCATTCCCCGCCTGTCCCAAGAGCCTTGCTTTTTTGGATTAACACATTTATCAAGAATTTTGTCAGTGAAGTCGTCCAAATCATCAACGGGAAATGAAGGATCGTTATCCTTCATAAACACTTTGTATCTTTTCCATAATTCAAAGTTGATGTTTGCCTTCTCATCATTCAGCCAAGGCTCAACATCGTCTGATAAAATTGTGATTTCCCCTTTTCTAACACTAAAATCTGCACTTAGAACTTCAAATAGTTCATCCTTATTAAAGGGGCTAAATGAATTAAGAGAGTTATATAGCAGTTCTGTTACTGTTTTTATATCATACTCTGATACTGTTCCCATTTTATTTTTTTGGGAAAGTAATGTATGTGCATGAATTCTTACTGAACTTAAAAAGTCAATATTATTATTCATTTTAGATATAAATTAATTAATGGAAATAAATTGAATGGTGTTGAACTCATTATTTGTTGTTTAGCCAATAACTCAGGTACTCCTTGTGATACATTTATTTTGTAAATTTCAATAGCCAAATTTATTAACTCATCACTTGGTTTGTCGGTTGCTTTTTCTAATTCGTGAAATGCAGGGTCTTCATTTTGATTACTCAAAATTAAATCAATCGGAACGTTCTCTTCTAATAATTTCAATGCTTTTCCAGCCAATTTATTGTTTTCAGAAAGGAGAGAACTGATAATTGGGTGTTTTCTGTTTATTTTATATTTCTTAATTCCCTCTCTATTTTTTTCGTCTGTCCACAAAGGTTCGAAGTTTGTACTATTAGTTTCTGAAAATGTTTTTTGCCCACGCCAATTGTAAATTTTTGCAGACTTCATAATTGCGATTTTTCCAATTCTCGAAAGTTCTCTCCTAATTTCAATTGGTGGATTTGCAGTTGATTTTTTTATATCCAGATGCCAATTGAAATCATTTTCATTTGAAAAACTAACAGCTATTCGTGCCAGTTTTGAATAATCTCTTTTCTTTTCAAGTCCAAGCCAATCGCCAGCAACCAACAGCCTATCCCCTCGATAAATATAAAATCCTTGTTGTTGAAACCAACCTAAAGAACCTCCCGAATTTTCATATTCAATTTTACCTATTTCGCACATGTGAGGCAAAATGAAATAAGTTATTTCTACGTTGCCAAATTTTTCAGGCAAACCCATTTCAGGCTTAGGATTTAGATTCAATAAAAAGGGATTGTATGGTTCAATTTCTTCATTTTTAAAAAAAATCTTTATTCGTTTACTTTCTATAAATTTATGAAAAACTAAACTTAAATGAAGTTTGACATTCATCATTTCCTGATAGAATGCATTTTTAACCGATTCGTTACTAACATCTGCATTTCCAACAATTCTATCAAGCTTTTGCCATAATACCAATGTTCCAGATTTCTGATTATTGACTTTATCAAGAAATGAATTATCGGAAACATAATCCAACAACTGCCATTCATTTTCCTTGTTTATGAAATCAATATCCCAGCATCGTTTTATAGTTGAATAATCTTTTTTTTTTGTTATGCAAGTCAGTCTTTTACATTGAGAAAATGAAGCTGTTTTTAAGCCCATACCAAAACGCCCCAAATCTTTTTGGTTTCGCTCCTCTTCCGGGTCTTTACTGCCGGGTGTCATTGCTAAAACCAGTTCTTCCTTATTCATACCCCGTCCATTATCAAATATTGTAATGAAAGAGTCTTGTCCATTCCAAATATAATCGATACGAATTTCATTGGCAGTTGCAGAAATACTATTATCTATAATATCCGCTATTGCAGTCGATAAATTATAACCAAAACTTCGATATGAGTTTATTGTGGATTTAGGATTTGGCTTTGCTATTTCTGCTTTGTTAGCATTTTCTATCATTCAAATTAAACATTTACAGATTGGTTAATAATAGGCAGAAGTATTTCATATATTTCGACATTATTATCGTCACAAACTCTGAAGCTATCATCCATTAAGCTATTCCTCAACATTGCTTCTTCTGTTGTATAAAAAGGTTCATTGTTTTCAAATTTAATATAGTCATCAAAAGCATCATCAGGATGAAAAGATAATTTTTCTACCTGAACAAGATGTTTTGCAAATGATTTTACATCATTAATTGTATTGATTTGAGTTATCATGGTTATATATTTATTAAATAATCTTTTATTTTTTCGGCAATTTTTTCAGCCATCAATACCGGTACCGCATTCCCAATTTGTTTAAATGCTGCCGTCCTACTTCCCTCAAAAAAATAATCATCCGGAAAAGATTGGATTCTTGCCGCCTCCCGTACCGATATAGAACGATTTTGTGTCTTGTCGGGATGAATATAATAGTGCCCATCCATAGCTATATGCGCAACTACGGTATGCGAAACGCCACCGCCATTTACTACCTGAAAACGATTGACGAAAGATTTGATATTGGAATGTTTAATTAGCCTTGCCGGCAGCTCTGCATAATTTAACCGTTTCCCGTTAGTCCATTTTTCTATTGCTATACGATAAATTTCTAAATCATTT
>JAAFJZ010000451.1 GCA_013298205.1 Cytophagales bacterium | reverse complement strand
TTACTACATTTGGCAGTAAAGGGTCCGGTACCAATGAGTTAAATGAACCTTGGGGCATAAACATAGCCCCAGATGGAAAAATCTATGTAGCTGATAAAGACAATAAGCGTATCAGTGTTTGGACACAAAACGGAAACACATACACACCTTTTGCGACCTTTGGTAGTCCTGGTGAAGATGCTAATCAATTATCAGCACCTAGTAGATTCGGTTTCGGATTAGATGGAAAAATCTATATAGCTGATCAAGGAAATCATCGCATCTCGGTTTGGACACTTAACGGGAATACCTATACTCACCTTACTACATTTGGAAGTTTAGGACTACAATTTGAAAACGACAAATTTAATAGTCCATCTAGTGTTTGGGTAACTAAAGATGGTAAAATCTACATAAGTGACGCTAATAGTAATCGCATCTCGGTTTGGATCCAAAGTGGAAATTCCTATATACCTTATGTTACCTTTGGTAGTAGAGGAGTAGCAAATAATCAATTAAAATATCCCAATTCTGTATCTGTGGCTAACGATAGCAAAATTTATGTAGCAGATACCGATAATAATCGTATAAGTGTCTGGACTCAAAGTGGCACTAACTTTGGTAACCTATCTTCTTTTGGTAGTTATGGGTTTGAGGATAATCAATTATCAAGAATTAATAATATAGCAATTTCTTCCGATGCAAAAACTATCTATATTGCTGATATTTATAATAACCGCATCTCGGTTTGGAAAGCACCTGCTCCTATATTTTATTTAACCATAGTGTTTGACATTAAAACACCTACTACCTTCTCGGGCAATACCGCTAAGCTTACTTGGCCTACGGTGGCTGGAATGAATACGTATTGCATCCGTATATCCAAAAACAATACCTTTGATTCTAACTCAAAAGTACTTTGTGGGCTTACAGGAAATAGCTATACCTACACTCAAAATGAACCTAACTTCCGTACCGAGGCTGGTGAGAATGAGTATTATTTCCAAGTCGCAGGAGAAGACGCAGAAGGCAACAAATCGCAATGGTCAGAAACGCAAACCTTCTATCTTAATGGAGCTACTTCTTTAAAAGGTACTTCTGCAAGCACAAGTTTTAGCATTTATCCTAATCCAAATGCTGGAACGTTTTTAATAGACCTCCAAGGTTTTGAAAACCTTGGAGGTCTTGACTACACCATTTCTTCCATCGAAGGAAAAGTATTAGCCAAGGGCTCACTAATTTCAGGCAAAAACGAAATCTTAACAGCTTTAAGTAAAGGAATTTACTTTGTAAAAGTAGGAAATGGGGTTAAGAAATTGGTAATCGAATAATAATCTCTCCTAAACTTTCTAAAAGGTTGAAACTTTTGGAATGTTTTAAAACTCCAAGGCGGGTTGTAATTAGGGCCATATAAAATACTTAGGGACATGATTTTAGCGTTCTTTAAATTTGAGCTAAATATCATACCCAATTATTGATATTTTCACTTATTTTTAGGTTTTTTGAGGCATATACTCTAGCAAGTAATTTGCTTTTTATGTTATAGTTTGCTTAAACTAAACTTTTTACTTGTCCCAAAATAGCTTGCTTTTTCACGAAAATATTTTTTTATCTCTGTTTTAGTAGCTGGTGCAATCGGGGTTAAATGAGCCAATTGTTAGATTAAAAGCTTATTGAAAAAAGAATTAAAATATGATATAAAAAAACTAAATGCTTCGTTATTCAGCATAATAAAAAACGATTCTGCGTGAGGGATAGAGCGAAAAGCCCACAGTGGAGGCACGAAGCGAGGACTTGTAGCGATAGCCCGCCCCTACGGGACACGCCCAAATTTTTTCTATCATTATCAATTGCATTATGTATAAATTATTGATAATAAAAGCATTAACTAAATGGTATTAATTTCAAGTTTATAAAAATACTGAAGTTAACAATGTAAATTTACCTTGTGCGAATCTCTTTATTAAATCCTTCGTCTTTTTGGTAGTCATGTATCAACTCCATTTCTATCCAGCCTTTATCTGGCGTTTCGGGAAATGATTCTTGGTATTCTTTCATCAACGCAGCCCACTCTTCCATTCTAGGGCAAGCGGCATAAATCTTAGACATCTCATCCAAATTTATTGATTTTGGTACTTGCAAAACCATCATCAATCTTCTGCCATGTTTATATATTTTCACATCTGTAATTCCTGCTTTTTTATTAGCGGCTTCTACTTCAGGCCAAGGATTTTTGTGATAATCAACGTATTCAGCAATTTTGCTTGAATCGTCTTTCAAATTAAGTGTCATCACAATTAACTTTTGTTCTTCTTTGATAGGCATATCAACATTAGATTCATTTTTACACGAAAAGATAAATAATAAAATAAAAAATTGAAATGTATAAATTAAAATTTTCATAAATTTTTATTGGACAATAATTTTGGTTTTATAAACTTGGAATTGTGTTTTGAAATACAAGAAATAAATTCCTGCTATTTCAGGAGTTAGAAACGTATTTTTATCTTTTTGTAATATTTTAAATTCTGAACCTTTTATATCATAAGCTAAAGATAATATGATGTCTTCTTTTATGTCAGTTTTAAAAATAGA
>JAAFJZ010000450.1 GCA_013298205.1 Cytophagales bacterium | reverse complement strand
TACATTTTTGATTAATTCTATGACTTCTGACTCGAAAAGTAAGCCAAAAGGAAAATGTTCAGTAATAAGAATATCAGGCTTAATTTTTTCTACCGATTCTTTTATTATTTTTTCACGCCTTAAAAACACTCATTTAGAGTAATTGAAGTATCTACGGTTGATAAATATTCTGAATTTTCCTCCTTATAAATACTTGGCAACTGTATAAGTGTTATTGTGCTGGGTATTTCCAAATTTTGCACTTTTTCTCCACCATTAAGTATAAATACTTGAAATTGCAGACTTAATCCACGAGAAAGTTCAAGTATTCTTACTAAATGCCCTATTCCATAGACATATTGACAATGTATAAGAATTTTTTGACGAGTAATTGTATTCATCTTAAAAGTTTAATAAAGTGAATGATAATCAACCAAGCCTATCATTTTTTTATTTTTGTAGAAATTATCTATAATTTGAGCAGCATAAGGTGCTTGCGTTTCAGGACTTATATATCCTGCAATGTGAGGTGTTATTTTGATTTTTGGATTTGAATGAAAAGGGTGACTTAATGGTAGTGGCTCAACTTCGAAAACATCTAAGCAAGCACCAGATATTTTTCCTTGTTCAATCGCAGTAGTAAGGTCTGATTCAATCAAATGTCCGCCTCTGCCAACATTTATTAAAAATGTACCATTAGGTAAAAGAGTAAATAGCTGCATATTAAGTATTCCTTTTGTTTCTTTCGTTAGAGGTAACATACATACTATAATGTTACAATTTTTAACAAAATCAGCCATCTCATTATTGCCTATATAAACATTTTCTATGGCTCTTAGCTTAGATGATTTGACCCATCCATAAACCTCAAAACCCATTTTTTGAAGTCTTTCAGCAGTAAAAGAACCTATAAGACCCAGTCCTAATACACCAATTTTAGGCTTCTCTTGTTTTGCTATTTTTAAAAAATTAAGTACATCTCTTTTTATATTTTGATGCGTTAATTCAGGAAAATAATATTCCAAAACTTGCTTAACTACATAAGCGGAAACGTGATTTTGCAAATAAGAATCCACCAACCTAATAAGAGGAATATTATGCGGTAAATCAAGTGAATTTATTATGTGTTCAATGCCACTACCGCATACAAGTAATAATTTCAAATTAGGTAAACTAAAAAGAAATGTAGGAACATTACGCCAAAAAATTACAACCTCGATATTACTAAGTGCAGCACCTTTAATGGAAGTAACAATTTGAAAGTCGATTAAATTTGCAGATAATATATTCCGAAATTCCTCTGTTTCTTTTACATCTGATTGAATAAGTATTGTTTTCATTGAAAATATTTTTTATAGTCCAAATGTTGATTTTACTGAGTTGGTCGAGTTGTTTTTTCTAATAATATTTGAACAATAAATCCCACTCATTATCTGCACAGGAATAACATGGTCTTCAATTTGAGAATTTATTAAATCCTTTTTTTTCTTTCCCATTAAATAATCGACAAACTCTTCTACAACTTTAAATTTCACCAACTCCATTGCTATCATAGATTCCGAATCTATACTATCAGCTATATCTGTCATCTTATAAACCGTAGGTTGTTTTAAATTGTCTGATATTAAAGGATTTCTAAAAACATAAATATCAAAATGATTTTTACCACCTAAATAATCCTCTTGACCTTTATTCTCATCATGTTTATCATAACCTTGATAAGCATGAACTTGGATATTTTGGAACGGACCTTGTTGAATATAATAATTTTCGTGCTTTATCCTTCCATTTCCCTTGTACAAATCTTCGCCAGGCATCAGCCATGTCCTACCTGCAAAACTGTTATGTAGAAGATTTATATTGAAATTAGCAACAGCTACATCATTCTTTTTCAGTGTAATAATAGCAGAAATATCAATTTCACCAAAATTAGTGCAAATTCGAATGAGTTCTTCATCAGACCATTGATTTATTAAATCGTATTGATTTCCAAATATTTTACGGTAATCTTCTCTTGTTATTTGCTTGAAAAATCCATTTGGTTGAATAAAAGAACTAACAATCTCCATTGAATCGGCAAATTTATCTTGAATTTTTGCTGCTTTGTAAAACTGATATATCGTATCAAATATGTGATAACCACTATGTGAGGCTTTTCCATAACCAAAGCAATAAGGATGATATTCTTGAGTAACAATTTCATTTGGTAACCGCCACTGCCCATCACTGTGATAGGCTTGAATAAAAGTTACTGGACAGTTAGTTTTTTTCGCAATCTCATGAATTTGCTCTTGAACAAATTGAAATCCTTTATGGAAACGTCTATGTGAATTTATTATAAAAATGGTTTCCTTTTCAAACTGAAGTTTTCTGTAACCCGCTAACAACTCAATATAATCTTCTAAAATTCCTTCAGCACTAAAAATGTTACTTGTAACATCAGTCCTTGCAGTAATGGGCTTGTCCATTAATATATTTAAACCGTTTTCTAATGCCCATATAGCGTATGCTTTATGTACTAAAGGTTCGGTAGCAATAATTACCCCTGTGATTTTATTTTCTATAACGAAACTTGACAGACGAGTTGCCAAATCTGT
>JAAFJZ010000045.1 GCA_013298205.1 Cytophagales bacterium | reverse complement strand
GTAAGGCTATCGCCACCTTTGCCTGAGCTGAAATCCTTAAAAATTCCTTTTGAAGGCACTACATAAAAAGAAGGTGTTTTTTCGTTTACAAAAGGTGAAAGCGCACGGTACTGACTGCCACTTTTTTTGAGGCTCACAAAATCTGAAACCACCTCTACTATATCAGCGGCTTCTTTTATCTGTCGTATGGTATCTGGACTTATCACTAGAATTGATGAAAAAAAAAGATGAATGCGCAAGGTAGCAAAAAATTGATTTTATAAAAACTAAGTTAAAGTTGCAAAAATGAATTTTGGATATAATTTTGATTACAAAAACAAATTTTAAAAGACTCAATTCTTAAAAAGCTAAACATTTTTAAAATTTTGTTTGAAATAATTTTTCAATTCATTTTTTTAAACTAAACAAAACATCTAATTTGAAAGTTGTAATAAAAAATATTATTTATGATCTTAATTATTTCTGGAACTAACAGAAAAAACTCAAATTCATTTAAACTTGCTCAAGAATATCAAAAAAACCTTAATAATAAGAGCGTTAAAAGCGAAATTTTATCTTTAGAAAATTTACCAGAAAGTTTTATTCAAACCGCTCTTTATGAAAATAATGGAAAAAATGAAGAATTTAATTTAATTCGAAATCAAATAGACAATTATAATAAATTTGTATTTATTGTTTCTGAATACAATGGTTCGTTACCTGGTATATTAAAATTATTTTTAGATGGATTAAAATACCCTGGTAGCTTAAAAAATAAAAAAGCAGCATTGGTAGGTTTGTCTGCGGGTCCTCAGGGTGGAACTTTGGCTTTAAGTCACCTTACTGATATTTTAAATTATCTTGGAACACATGTTCTTGCTAATCGCATAAAACTACCTTTCATAGATAAAAATATGGAAAACGGATTTTTAAAAGAGGGTTCTTACAAAGAACATCTTATCTCACAATCACAACAAATCATTGATTTTTAAGTTCTTAGATTTTATGTTTCTGCAATTCAAACAAAGTAATTAACTTGAATTGCAAAAACTTATTTGTGCATCAATCTTTTTATGTAGTTTTGTTCATTATTTATAACTATGCAAATACAAGTTTTAAAATCAAAAATACATCGAGTTAGGCTAACACAGTCTGAATTAGATTATGTAGGGAGCATCACAATAGATGAAGACATCATGGATGCAGCCAACCTTATTGAATATGAAAAAGTACAAGTTTTAAATATCAATAATGGCGAACGATTAGAAACGTATGTAATAAAAGGTGAAAGAAAATCTGGTGTAATATGTCTAAATGGACCAGCAGCTCGAAAAGCAATGGTTGGAGATTTGTTAATCGTAATTTCTTATGCTACAATGACTTTTGAAGAAGCAAAAACTTTTCATCCATTTTTGGCTTTTCCTGATAATAACAATAGAGTTTAAATAGCCACTTAGGGTTTATATATTTTTTTAATTAAATTATTTAATTCCCAAATTTTTATAAATTGGAGGTAATACGAATTTATACTGATGGAGCTTGTAGTGGAAATCCTGGTCCTGGTGGTTTTGGAGTCATACTAGAATATAAAGGGATTACCAAAAGCATTGCAGAAGGTTTTAAGTTTACTACTAATAACAGAATGGAATTAATGGCTGTTTTGGTAGGTTTAGAATGTTTAAAACATGAAGGAATGAATGTTGAGATTTATTCTGATTCTAAATATGTGGTTGATGCAGTTGAAAAAAATTGGATACATAGCTGGGTAAAAAAAAATTTTAAAGATAAAAAAAACGAAGATTTATGGAGAAGGTATTTAGCACTATCAGTAAAACATAAAATTAAATTTATTTGGATTAAAGGTCATGCTGGTCATCCTCAAAATGAAAAGTGCGATTTGATGGCAGTTGAAGCTTATAAAAGAAAAAACCTTCACATAGATGAAGGTTATGAAAAAAACTAAGCTCGGCTAAACTTTTTCAATGTATTATAATGTGATGCAATCGCATGAGCTAGATTAGGAGATTCGTAATAAGGAAGTCCATACTTTTTGGCAGTTTCTTTTATAATTGGGCTAATTTCAGGATAATGAATGCTACATATTTTAGGGAACAAATGATGTTCAATTTGATAATTTAATCCTCCAACAACCCAAGTTAATGCTTTATTTTTTGGATCAAAATTAGATGTAGTTTGCAATTGATGCACAAGCCAAGAGTTTTCAATATTTCCGTTTTCGCTAGGTTCTGGATGTTCTGGACCCTCTACAACGTGAGCAAGCTGAAAGGTAACCGTAAGTAAAAATCCTGCGAATAAATGCATAATCATAAAACCTAATAAAACCTGCCACCAAGCGTAAGGCAAGAAATAAATGGGAATAACAATGGCATAAAAAAAGTAGAAAAATTTCATAACAAATAATATAATTACCTCATTAACAGGATGTTTTATATTATTATTATTACTTCCATTGCCGTTATATCTTTTAAGTTTAGGGAAATCAAAATAAAATACCCATAAAAAAGTCAATGTTGTATAGGCAAACCAAGAAAAAATATGTTGGTATTTATGAATAGGTTTTATTGGTGCATTTGGAGAAAGTCTAATTATCTTTGTAATGCTTATATCCTCATCTTTGCCATGTATGTTGGTGAATGTGTGATGTAAAATATTATGTTTTATTTTCCACATGTAAGCATTTCCGCCTACTAAATTTAAAGAAAATCCAAACAAGTTGTTTATCCAAGATTTTTCAGAAAAAGCTCCATGATTAGCATCATGTTGTATTGCGCAACCAATCGCTAATATACAAATGCCCATTAACATGCAGATAAGTAAATTTAGAAAAGTTGATAAATTTCCCAAAAGAATAAAAAAATAAGATCCAAAATAGGTTCCGATTATCAAAAAAGATTTTAGATACATTCTCCAGTCTGCATAACTAGAAATTTGATTATTTTTAAAATAATTATAGACATTATCTTTCAGTTCATTGCCAAATGAAATATGGAGTTTATTATTAAATTTTACTTGTACGTTTTCCATTTTTGTATTAAAAATTCAATGGTTCAAAATTAATCATTTAATGATTAAAAATGAAATAATGATTTAATTTGAGATAATTCTTTTATTAAATGTACTTGCAGTTTAATATAATGCTTATTAGCTTTACAAATCACTTAAAATTAGCAATAATTCTTTTCCATATAAAATAATATGACCAATAGAATAAACCAACTTTTGACCCAAACTTCAAATCATATTTTATCTATTTATTTTACAGCGGGTTATCCAAACCTAAATGATACAATGAAAATAACAGAAAGATTGGAACTTTCTGGAGTAAATATGATTGAGATTGGAATGCCTTATTCGGACCCTGTTGCTGATGGGCCGATTATTCAAGCCACAAGTGAAAAAGCTTTACAAAACGGAATGTCTGTTTCTATTTTATTTGAACAAATTAAAGATTTGAGGCAAAAAGTTAAAATTCCAATTCTTTTAATGGGTTATGTTAACCCTTTTTTGCAGTACGGTGCAGAAAATTTTCTAAAAAAAGCCTCTGAAATAGGAATTGATGGTTTAATTATTCCCGATTTACCATTAGAACTTTACCAAGAAGAATTTGAAAGTATGTTTCATAAATATAACATAAAAAACATTTTTCTTATTACACCTCAAAGTACAGACGAAAGGATTAGAAAAATTGATTCAATTTCAAGTTCATTTATTTATGTAGTAGCATCTTTTAGCATTACGGGTACTAAATTTGGAATTGAAGCTCAACAAGAAAGCTATTTTAAACGAATTGTAGATTTAAAACTCAAAAATCCTACAGTGGTCGGGTTTGGAATAAATGATAAAAATTCTTTTGAGAAAACTTGTAAATATTCAAATGGAGCCATTATAGGAAGTTCATTTTTAAAACATATTGAAAAAAACGATATTACTCTTGATGCAATTAAATCATTTGTTAAAGGCATTAAAGAATAACTTTTTTATTTTTGGAATCTCTAAAAAGGAATAAAAATTAATAATATTTCTAAATTAAATAATGGAAAAATCACCTGAAGAAATAAGATTAAAATTTCTAAAATCAGAAGCACAAAAAGCCGACATTGTAAATCAATATGCAATAATTTCCTTATTTTTAATGGGTATTTTCTTAGGCTATTATTATGATACCTATCAATTTGCATTAATAGTTGGAAGCATAAGTTTATTTATTTTTTATATAACAAAATGGTTTTTTGAAGATCAATATATTCATCCCTATGTTTTAAGTACTTCGTATGCTTTTTTTGTAGTCCAATTTATTTATCAAACTCACGGCATTTTTGAGTTTTATTTCCTTGTATTTATTTGCTCTGCATTACTTGTGAATTACAAAAACTGGAAAATTTTATTTCCAATGTTTATTGTCATTGTAATACATCAAGGCGCATTGGTTTTTTTACAAAATTTTAGCAGTTATAACCATTTAGCAGCGCATCACACAACTATTCAATTAAGCAATTTTGTATACCATATTTTATTTGTTTTTATAGCTATGGGTATATACATGTACCGTTCTTATATCATTTTAAATATTTCAATTAATGATATTGTTAGTTTAACTAAATTGAAAGATACCATTATGCAAAATCAGAAATGTATTGATTTTGCTGAAGAAATAACAAAAGGAAATCTAAAAAGCTCATTAATACCAAAAGATTCAAACGATAAGTTAGCTTACGCTTTGCTTACAATGCAAGAATCTTTAAAAAAAATAAGTCAATCAGAAAGCGATGTAAAATACCTAAATAAAGGCTTGGCACAAATAAATGAAATTTTACGACAAAATAACGATTTTAAAAAGCAATTTGATAACCTTACAACAAAGATTACGCATTATGTTAATGGAGTCCAAACAGGTCTTTTTTTAGTTGAAAACGATTTTGAAGAGTCAGAAACTAGGTTAAATTTAGTAAGCCACTATGCATATGACAGAAACAAATATTCAGTTAAATCTATTTTGCCTTCCGAAGGCTTAATTGGTCAAGCTTACTTAGAAAAAGATTCATTTCATGTTACAAATTTACCTGAAGATTACCCAGAAGTTGGTTCTGGTTTAGGTCTATCTGCTCCCAAAGAACTTTATATTATGCCTTTAATCTTCAATGATGAAGTGTTAGGTGTAATAGAGGTGGCTTCTTTTTATAAAATTACTGATTTACATATTTTATATCTTAAAAGAATTGCATTAGCCATAGGAGAAAACTTAAGTTCATACAATTCAATTCAAAAAACCAACTTTTTATTAGAGCAAAGTATCAAACAAAAAGAATTAATGGATGTGCAAGGAGAGGAGATGAAATTAAATTTACAAGAACTATCACTCAAACAAGATGAAATAATTCAAAAAGAAAATGAAACTCGAGCAATTTCAGAAATGTATAATTCAATTTTAGGCAATTCTCCAGGTGCTTTGTATCGATCAAAAATAGATGCCAACTGGACAATGGTTTATATAAGCCCCAAAGTAAAAGACTTATTAGGTTATAGTAGCGAAGAATTTATGAAACATCAAGTGCATTTAGGCAAAATAACACTAAAAGAAGATGTTTTATATGTAGAAGAAAAAGTAAGTTATGCATTAAAAAACAATACCCGCTATGAATTATTTTATAGATTGGTGCATAAATCTGGTAAAATTGTTAAAGTATGGGAAATTGGTGAAGGCATTTATGACCCAATATCAAAAGAAATAATGATAGAAGGACTTATAGTAGATATAGGTAATTTGAAAATTGAAAATGAAATGAATTATAAAAAATAAAATAAATTGTAAATTATACATTGTAAAACGAATTTAATATATTTTTTTGGATGTGATGTAAAAATAAATACCTTTGTATAACTTAAAAAAAGAAAATGAGCGTACTTGTTAATAAGAATTCAAAAATAATCGTACAAGGTTTCACAGGCACTGAAGGCACATTTCATGCCCAACAGATGATAGAATATGGCACTAATGTTGTTGGTGGTGTAACTCCAGGTAAAGGAGGCTCAACACATTTAGATCGTCCTGTGTTTAATACAGTTGAAGACGCAGTAAAAAAAGCAGGTGCTGATGTAAGCATAATTTTTGTTCCACCAGCTTTTGCCGCTGATGCCATTCAAGAAGCTGCTGACGCAGGAATAAAAGTAATTATTTGTATAACTGAAGGTATTCCAGTTATGGACATGATTGCAACAAAAAAGTATGTAAAATCTAAAGGTGTTACACTAATTGGCCCCAATTGCCCAGGTGTAATGACTCCAGGCGGTGCCAAAGTAGGAATTATGCCAGCATTTATTTTTAAACCAGGGAGAATAGGTATCGTTTCTAAATCAGGAACTTTAACCTATGAAGCTGTAGATCAAATCACAAAAGCAGGTCTAGGTCAATCTACGGCTATTGGAATTGGTGGTGATCCTATTATTGGAACTTCAACAAAAGAAGCGGTTGAAATGCTAATGAACGATCCTGAAACTGATGGAATCATTATGATTGGAGAAATAGGAGGAGGTATGGAAGCAGAAGCGGCAAGATGGATAAAAGAACATGGAACAAAACCAGTTGTAGGATTTATAGCTGGACAAACAGCACCCAAAGGAAGAAGAATGGGCCATGCTGGAGCTATTGTCGGTGGTGCTGATGATACAGCTGCTGCGAAAATGAAAATAATGGAAGAGTGTGGAATATTTGTTGTTCAGTCACCAGCGGACTTGGGTGAAACAATGGTTAAAGCCCTCAAAAAATAATTTTTTCTTGAATTAAAAAAAAAGGAATGAAATTTTTCATTCCTTTTTTTTTGTCATATTTAAAGCCAAAAACTGATTCAATAATCAAATTAATTTTTAGTTTATATATTCCAAAACTCTCGATCTAAACTTCTGTATTGAATAGCTTCCGCTAAATGTTCTATTTTTATATCTGGAGATTCCGCCAAATCGGCTATTGTGCGAGAAACTTTCAGAATCTTATCATAAGCTCTAGCCGAAAGTCTAAGTTTTTCCATAGCAGTTTTAAGTAGCGATTTTCCTGCATCTGTAATTATACAAATTCTTTTTACAGTTTCTGAAGGCATCATAGCATTACAATGTATGCTATCTATATCTTTAAACCTTTCAATTTGAATATTTCTTGCTTTAATTACTCTTTCTCGAATTACAACACTCGATTCGCTTTTTCTATTGGCTGTCATTTGCTCAAATGATACGGGCGTTACTTCAATATGAATATCAATTCTATCAAGTAATGGCCCGCTTATTTTACTCAAATATCTTTGAACTGCAGATTGAGAATCAGGATGTTCATTTCCTTGAACATAAAAATCTCCAGAAGGACTAGGGTTCATGCTCGCTATAAGCATAAAATTGGCTGGAAATTCTACCGTACCTTTTGCTCTAGATATTACTACTTTTCTTTCTTCTAATGGCTGTCTTAAAACTTCTAAAGCCGAACGTTTGAATTCAGGAAGTTCATCTAAGAACAAAACTCCGTTATGAGCTAAAGATATCTCTCCTGGCTGTAAACTTGAGCCTCCACCTACTAACGCTACATCTGAAAGTGTATGGTGTGGTGCACGAAATGGTCTTTGGGCAATTAGATTTTTAATTGAACCTGCTCTACCAGAAACAGAGTGTACTTTTGTTGTTTCCAAAGCTTCGTGTAATGTCATTGGAGGCAAAATAGAAGGTAATCTTTTGGCTATCATTGTTTTACCAGCACCAGGAGGACCTACCATTATAGCATTATGACCACCAGCAGCTGCAATTTCTAGAGCTCGTTTGATGTTTTCTTGCCCTTGTACATGAGCAAAATCAGCATCATATTCGTTTTGGGAGGTAAAAAAAATATCTCTAGTATCCAACACCAAAGGTTCTATTGAAATTTTGCTTTCTAAAAACTGAATTGCTTCAGAAAGTGTTTCTACTCCAATTACATCCAATTGGTTTACTATAGCAGCTTCTTTTGCATTTTCTTTTGGTAAAATAAAGCCTTTAAAACCTCTTTTTCTTGCTTCGATTGCAATAGGCAGAACACCTTTAATGGGACGTAGAATTCCATCAAGTGCTAATTCTCCCATTATCACATATTTTGATAAAAGTTCTGTTTCTATTTGACCAGAAGACTGGAGTACACCTAAAGCAATTGACAAATCGTAAGCGGATCCTTCTTTTCTTATATCTGCAGGTGCTAAATTTACAACGACTTTATTCCTAGGCATGTAAAAACCAGCATATTTTATTGCGGCTTCTACTCTCTGTTCACTTTCTTTTACTGCATTGTCTGGTAAACCAACTATAAAAAATTTTGTACCCTGTCCAACATTTACTTCTATTGTAACTTCATAAGCCTCAACCCCTTGAACTGCACAACCAAAAACTTTAGACAGCATAATATTTAGTGAACGTTATTTTCAATAATTACCATTAGGATATGAATAATTTTGATGTGAATTTCTTGAATCCTATCTGCGTAACCCATGTAAGGAACTCTAATTTCGATATCGCTATGTTTTGATAATTTTCCACCATCTTTTCCTGTAAGTGAAACTACTTTAATACCTAGCTTTTTTGCTTCAATAGCTGCATTGATAATATTTTCAGAATTTCCGCTTGTAGAAATTGCCAACAAAACGTCATCATTTTTGCCAAGAGCTTCTATGTATCTTGAAAAAATGAAAGGATAGCCAAAATCATTTGAAACACAGCTCATATGACTTGGATCAGCAATAGAAATTGCGGCTATTGGCTTTCTGTTTTCTCTATATCGACCTGTAAGTTCTTCTGCAAAATGCATCGCATCACAACAAGAACCACCATTTCCACATGAAATAATTTTTCCCCCTTGATTTATAGATTTTGCCATTAAATTTCCAGCTTTTTCTATAGCAACAATATTGCTAGGATTAGATAAAAAGTTGTCAAGAACTTCTCGAGCAACAATTAGTTCTTGTTTTATTGTGTCTGATATGGTCATTTTAATTAATTGTTAAATCAAAATATATTAAATAAACCTAATATTTTGGCATATTAAGGTCAATTTTATCTGCCCAAGCTAATATACCTCCTTCTAAATTATATAAATTTGAGAAATCATGATTTTGCTCCAGAAATGAAATTGCACTCGCACTTCTTTTGCCACTTCTACAATGAACAACTACTATCTTATCTTTGCTAATTTTATCAATATTCAAAGGAACTGTATTCAAAGGGATGAGCTCTCCTTCTAAATTGCACACATCATATTCATGTTTTTCTCTAACATCAATGAGTTGAAAGTCTTTTTGAGTATCAATCAATTCTTTTAATTCTAGTACTGTAATCGAATTCATATCTGATTTATGTTTTTTACAAATTTATAAAAGTTTATTACAATTTAAAAAGATAAAAAAGTAAAGAATAGTATCAAAAATTTATAAAGATTTAAAATTTATATGCAGTTCATTTTGTCTATTCTTTTTTGATGCCTTCCTCCTTCAAACTTAGTTTGAATAAAATTTTCTACTATTGATTTGGCATCTTCAACTGAAATAAATCTTGCAGGTATACATAAAACATTAGCATCATTGTGTTTTCTAACAATTTCTGCAATATCGGGTCTCCAGCATAAAGCTGCGCGAATTTCTTTATATTTATTGGCCGTAATTGCTACTCCATTAGCGCTACCGCATATCAAAATACCAAATGAAAAGTTTTTAGAAATTAATTCATTAACCACTGGATGCACATAATCTGGATAGTCTACTGAATCTGAATTAAAAGGACCAATATCTTTAACTTCGTGATCTAATTGCTTCAAAAAAGGAATTAATATTTCTTTAAGACCAAATCCTGCATGATCGCTTCCGATAGCTATTTTCATATTTTATTTAATTAAAGCTGCTTTTTCAGGCATTTTTAAAAAAATATAATTGTCTTTTAATATATTTTTCAATTGAGTATCAGTGTTATTAATTGAGTAACATTTTTCGAAAAAAGTAAGACTTTTCATTAAAAATTGTTTTGCTTGTTCTTTTTTTGCGGCACCTTTCACTTTATATTCTTCATTTTTCATTTGCGTAGCCTCATTTTGAGCTTCAACACCTCTATTGTAAAAGTTAGCCCCCGAATTATAATTAGCATCAAAATTATTAGGGTCAATAGCTAATGCTTTTTGATAAAACTCAATAGCTTTATCTTTTTCTTTTTTTAAGTCATAAAGCGATCCAAGCATAAATAAATAATTAGCATTTTGTGGATCTTTAGTTAATTTTTCAGTAAGAATTTTTATAAGTTCCTCAGACCTATTTTTACTTAAATAAAAATTAATTTCTTGGGAAATTATTTCGCTATCATCTGGAAAAACCAATTTTGCTTCGTTTAATAAGTCTAAAAAAAGATTTTCATCTTTTAATTTTTCATTCGCTAACCGTAACATCAAAACATAATTTTGGACTTTTTTAGGATAGTTTAGCTCATTATTTAATTTACGAGTAGTGTTTATAAAATACTTAGCCCCTTCATCATTACCCAAGGCAATTCCAGAAGTCGCAATTAATGTAAAAGCTAAAGTGTCTTTTGGTTTAATTAAAGAAGCTTTATCAAAATTAATAATAGCTAAATCGTATTTTTTGGCTTGATAAAGTACAATGCCTGAATTGATAAAAGGAACCCAAAGTTTTTCTCGTTCAAGATTGGCTGATTTTGCAAATTTACCATCTGGTTTATCTAATGATATAGCTTTTTGGTATGCATCAAAAGCCGTTTCCAAACAGTTTAAATCTTTGAATTTATCTAGATTTAACTGACTTATAGTTGAATAAACATTTCCACGAATTAACCAAGTTTTGGGTTCTAATGCTTTTTTTTCAACAAGAATAGCTTTGTCAATTTCATTTTTTGCTTCTTCATAATTGTTTTCAGAAATATAAATTTCTGCAGCCACAGGACTTTGTGCAAATGAATGATATGATAACGCAAGCAACGTGAGCAATACTTTTAAAACTTTCATTTATTTTTTGGTTTATTTTTATGCAAAGTTAATATCGTTTATTAAAAAGCCTGTATAAAAATTAATAAACTTTACTGAATAATCATTATTTTAAAAACAAATTAGGATGCTATTTTTTAAATTCCCATTCAAGATCTTGGCCATTTGTTAGTTTTGATAGGAATAAGTAAAATAAATCCAATTAAAAAAAAACTCCAACAGCAATAATACTGTTC